>JAGWVE010000117.1 GCA_018971025.1 Bacteroidota bacterium
ACAGAAGCAGAATCTTCTATAGAATATATCCGAAACATTTTTGTAGAAAACCAAAAGCCGCAAGACTTTGTTGCTTTTATGGAAGCCAATGGAAAAGCGTTGTCAGACACAGAAGCCGACTCGTTAACGTATCAAGCTGCTATGTTACGTTATGAGCAAAAAGATTTTGCGGGCACCAAAAATGGATTGAGTGCCTATATCGATAAGTTTACAAATGGGGAACATATTTTGGAAGCCCATTCTATTATGGCTAGTATTTATGAGTCAGAAAAAAATACCGCTGCTGCAATTAAATACCTTTCTTATTTAGCTTCAAAAGCGCCCAATAAATATGCCACCGACGCAGTATTGCATTTAGCTAGGGCTTATTATTTTGAACTTCGGGATTATGAAAAAGCAACTAGTTATTACACGCTACTAGACTCGACAGCAACTAACGAAGCCGTTAAAAAAGAAGCAGTACGTGGCCTTATCAGAAGTGCTTCTAAAATATCCAATTGGGAAAAAGCATTACCTGCAGCTACCCAAATTTTAAACATGACAGGCGCCCCTTCTGACGATAAAATGATGGCCAATTTTGTAATGGCAAAAACCAAGCAAACGACTGCATCACTAGATACAGCACTTTTTTATTACAAAGAAGTGATTGCCTCTGGTAAGTCTGAATTTAGTGCCGAAGCTAAATACCGTCAAGCCCAAATTTTATTTTTACAAAATCAATTAGAAGCCGCCGAAAAGTCTGCGTTTGAACAAATTAAAGGTTGGGGTTCTTATGAGTATTGGGTAACAAAAACGTATTTGTTGCTTGGCGATATATATGCTAAGCAAAAAGACTATTTTAATGCGGAAGCAACTTTCCAGAGTATTGTAGCCAACGCAACATTTGAAGACCTAAAAAAAGAAGCACAAGATAAACTAGCGCAAATCATTGCTGAAAAAGCAAAAAAATAAAAATCAGTAAAGATGAAAAAAGCATGGCTCCCTGTATGTTTGATGGCTTTATTTGCACAGCAAATAATTGCACAAACAGTCACTAAAAATAATACCGATACCTCAAAAGTGGTAACCATCACTTCTGCGTTTAAGCCAAGTTTGCGACCTAGCTCAAAAATTAATTTTTCGGCAGCTACGCCCTTTATGGATAATAGTAAGGTAACCATGCAGTATGTAGTGCCCGCTCAAAATATCTCCTTTGGCTATCAGGCTGTTGCTGTAACGCCCTTAGCGTATGTAGCGGATTCTGCAAAGGCGCAAAAAAGAAATCATTTTATTAAGGTAGGGCTTGGTAATTTAAATGCCATGATAGCTGAAGCCGGCTTTAATGTAGGGGATGGTATCAAAAACAATACGTTTATAACAGGCGGGTTACAAAAAATAAAAGGCGCTTTGTTTGCACAAGAATATTCCGATGTTAATTTCTCTATTAATAGTGTGCATCAAATTGGCGAGTCGCACGATTTTAGTGTCAAATTTACAACAGGGTCAACCACGCGTTATGCATACGGATTTAGACCAACCACCATTCCGTATACCA
>JAGWVE010000016.1 GCA_018971025.1 Bacteroidota bacterium
TGCGGATCTTCATGCAAATTTCTACCTAAGCCATGCCCTACTAATTCACGCACAACACCATACCCATTTTTAATTTCAGTATGTTCTTGAATCGCATAGGAAATGTCTCCAATACGGTTATTAACCGTTGCTTTTTCGATGCCTTTATACAAAGATTCTTTGGTAACTTTTACAAGATTTAAAACCTCAGGTGCCACTTCGCCTACAATAAAACTATACGCATGATCACCATGCCATCCATTTAAAATCACACCTAAATCGATAGAAACAATATCACCATTTTTAATAGGCACTTCATTAGGGAAACCATGCACCACCACATCGTTTACAGAAGCACAAATATTAAATGGATACCCTCTGTAATTAAAAAAAGAAGGGACTGCTCCATGGTCTTTGACCACCGTTTCACACAACTTGTCAATTTGTAATGTAGTTACACCTGGCTTGATAAAACCAGCTACCTGTGCAAGTGCTTTACTAACAAGTAAAGCCGCTTCTTTCATGAGTGCAACTTCTGCTTCTGTTTTATATATCATACCAATATTTCTTCGGGTCATAATTAAAAAAGAAAACCTGTCAGGCCACAAGCACTGACAGGTTTTATTATCGTTTGTGTAAAATAATATTACATGCCACTTGCAGTATCCATTTGTCTGCCTTGTACACGTCCACCTTCCATTAATCCATCGTATTGACGCATTAATAAATAAGTTTCAATTTGTTGAAGTGTGTCAAGAACAACGCCTACCATAATTAACAAAGAAGTACCTCCAAAGAAAGAGCTAAATCCTTGCGTAACACCTAAGCGTTGTGCAAAACCTGGCATAATACCTACAAGCGCTAAAAAGATAGCACCTGGCAAAGTAATTTTATCCATGATGGCTCCAATATAATCGGCAGTTGGTTGTCCTGGCTTAACACCTGGCACAAAACCATTGTTGCGTTTTAAATCTTCAGAGATTTGCTTAGGATTAAAGATAAGCGCTGTGTAAAGGAATGTAAATCCAATAACCATTACAGAATAGATAGCCATATAAGCCCAACTACTGTGGTCGTTGAATATTTTTACAATGCCTTGAGCAGAATCTAAATTGGTAAAAGAAACCAGTGTAGGTAAGAACATAATTGCTTGCGCAAAAATAATTGGCATTACACCAGCACTGTTTACTTTAACAGGTAAAAATTGACGTGCACCACCAAATTGACGGCTTCCAACAATTTGCTTAGCATAGTTCACTGCAATTTTACGAACCCCTTGTACAAGTACAATAAGACCCATGATAATGGTAACTAAAATAGCAACCTCAATTAAAAATATTAAAAGTCCGCCGCCGCCTTTTTGGCCTTTTGCGCTAAACTCTTGAATGATAGATTGTGGTAAACGAGCTAAGATACCAACCATGATGATGATTGAAGTACCATTGCCTAAACCTTTATCCTGAATTTTTTCGCCAAGCCACATTACAAACAAAGTACCTGCTGTTAATGTGATAACGGTAGAAAACCAGAAGTAAGGTGCATACGCTGCAATGATTGCTGGCGCATAACCTGGACTGTTTAAGTAAGCAACGTAAGCACCTGCTTGGAACGCTGTAACAATCACTGTTAGGTAACGTGTCCATTGGTTAATTTTTTTACGTCCACTATCTCCTTCTTTCTGAATTTTTTGTAACTGAGGAACCAAGATGGTCATCAATTGCATAAAAATTGAAGCAGAAATATAAGGCATGATACCAAGTGCTAAAATAGATGCTTGAGAAAATGCACCACCTGCAAACATATCAAATATGCCAAGTAAGCCATTTCCTTTTGCAGCAGCAGAAGCCGCTTCTATTTTATTTGGATCGATTCCAGGAAGGGTAATCTGCGTACCTAAACGATACGTTAGTACTAGGGCAAGCGTAACAATAATTTTGTTACGTAGCTCATCGATTGCCCAGATATGTTTTAATGTTTGAATTAGTTTTTTCACTTAAATGCAATTGTAGCGTTAATAGTATTTACCATGGCTAAGCCATTGGCAATTTACGGGAAATTACTTTACAATTTCAAGGGTTCCGCCAGCAGCTTCAACAGCAGCTTTTGCCTTGTCACTTGCAGCATTAACCTTAAATGTAAGTTTAGCCTTTAATTCGCCATTTGCTAATACTTTTACACGATCCGTACGGCTAATTAAACCATTGATGTATAAATTTTCTAAGCTAAATTCAGTGAAAGCATATTTTTCAACCAATTGGTCGATTTGACCAAGGTTAAATACTTTAAATTCGATACGATTGTTGTTTTTAAACCCACGCTTAGGAACACGACGTTGAATTGGCATCTGACCACCTTCGTGCCCCATTTTGCTTTTGTAACCAGCACGGCTTTGACCACCTTTGTTACCTTTTGTAGAAGTACCACCTTTACCAGATGCTTCACCACGACCAATACGGATTGCTTTGTGCGTAGATCCTTCTGCTGGCTTTAAATTGTGTAGTTTCATGTTGTTTGATTTTGAACTTACGGGGTATCACCCCTCGCAATTGTTAAATAATAAAAATTATGAGTATCAAATTAAATAAAAATGAATCAATTGAAAAATTGACTCATTTTTATAATAACGTATACATGCTTTAAAAAGTATTAAGCGATCTCTTCTACTTTTACTAAATGGCTCACTTTGTTTACCATTCCTAAAATTTGAGGAGTTGCTTCCACTTCTTTAGATGCATTTAGTTTTCTAAGACCTAATGCAATTAAAGTTTGTTTTTGGCGCTCAGATCTATCGATACCGCTTTTGATCTGAGTTATTTTAATTTTTTTCATAACCAGAGGTTTTATCCGTTAAAAACTTTGCTTAGTTTAACACTACGTGTTTTAGCTACTTGTACAGGCTCTCTTAAAAGGCTTAACGCTTTTAAAGTTGCTTTTACCACGTTATGTGGATTTGCAGAACCTAAACTTTTTGCTAATACGTCAGTGATACCTGCACTTTCTAGTACTGCACGCATGCTACCTCCTGCGATTACACCCGCTCCATGAGCAGCTGGCTTAATCAACACTTTAGCAGCACCTTGCTTAGCCCATTGTTCGTGCGGAATAGTTCCGTGCATAACAGGGACTTTCAAAAGGTTTTTCTTTGCGTCTTCAATACCTTTTGTGATTGCTTCTTGCACTTCTTTTGCTTTACCCAAGCCTTGGCCTACTACACCATTTTCATTACCTACTACTACCAAAGCTGAGAAGCTGAAAGTACGTCCACCTTTAGTGGTTTTAACCACGCGATTAATGGCAACTACTTTTTCTTTAAGTTCCACATCGCCACTGGCTTTTACCTTATTTACGTTTACTTTAGACATTTATCTAACGATTAATTGTTGTTAGCTAATTAGAATTGAAGACCGGCTTCTCTTGCACCATCTGCCACAGACTTAACGCGGCCATGATACAAATTACCACCTCTATCAAAAACCACGGCAGTTAAGCCTAGTTCGATAGCTTTACGAGCAACTGCTGCGCCCACCAACTTAGATTTTTCAATCTTAGTGATTTTTTGAGCAGCAATATCTTTATCTCTTGAAGATGCAGATGCAAGTGTTACACTGTTGTCGTCATCTATTAATTGTGCATAGATTTCGGCATTGCTTCTGAATACAGACAAGCGAGGCTTTACAGCAGTACCTTGCACCTTTTTGCGGATGCGGTATCTGATTTTTTGCCTTTGAATTAATTTACCCATTGTATTTCTGTTTGAAACCTCCGATTCGGCCGGAGATCGTTGATTATTTTATTTATTATAAATCTTAGCTTATTTACCAGCAGCTTTACCAGCTTTTCTTCTAAGAATTTCACCAGCGTATTTAACACCTTTACCTTTGTACGGCTCTGGCTTACGTAGGCTTCTTAATTTTGCAGCTACCTGACCAATTAATTGTTTGTCGATACCTTCTAAGAAAATTTTAGGGTTTTGACCTTTTTCTGTGGTAGTAGCAACTTTTAATTCGCTGGGAATCTCAAAAATAATATTGTGAGAATAACCAAGTGCTAAGTCTAACACATTACCAGTATTGGCAGCTTTAAAACCCACACCCACTAATTCTAATTCTTTTTTGTAACCTTCAGTAACACCTTTTACAAGGTTGCTGATAAGTGAACGGTATAAACCGTGCATTGCTCTGTGACGGATTTGCTCTGTAGGGCGCGTTACTAAAACTTCAGTTTCAGTAACAGTTACAATGATATCTCTATCTACTGTTTCTTTTAATTCGCCTTTAGGACCTTTAACAGTCACTACGTTTTCTTTGCTTACCGTTACTGTAACTCCAGCTGGAATTGTAACAGGGGCTTTACCAATACGAGACATAGTCGATGTTGTTTAATTTGTTAATTGAATCCGGTCACCGTGTTCTGCTCCGACTAAAAAGCATAATTGTCAGTGATCGGTATTTATTTTAGTAGATATAGCAAAGTACTTCGCCACCTACGTTTGCAGCTTTAGCTTGCTTGTCTGTTAATACGCCTTTAGAAGTACTTAAGATAGCAATACCTAAACCGTTGATTACACGTTTGATTTCGGCAGGCTTAGCGTACTGGCGTAAACCTGGACGGCTAATTCTTTCGAGTGTACGGATAGCTGGTTGCTTGGTATTTTCATCATACTTTAAAGCTATTTTGATAATACCTTGCTTTGTATCTTCTTCAAATTTATATTTAAGAATATAACCTTGATTGTATAAAATCTCAGTCATACGCTTTTTTAAATTAGAGGCAGGAATTTCTACCATTCTGTGACCGGCCATTTGCGCGTTACGAATTCTCGTTAAGAAATCTGCTATTGGATCAGTTACCATTTTTATTAAAATTAAATCAGTTCAAAATTTGTTTACTAAAACGTGCGGAGTATTACCAGCTCGCTTTTTTTACACCTGGAATCATTCCATTAAGTGCCATATCACGGAACATTACCCTTGAGAGACCAAAGTATCTCATGTAACCTTTAGGACGACCGGTTAATTGACAACGGTTTTTTAAGCGAACAGGAGACGCATTTTTAGGAAGAAGGTCAAGACCTGCATAATCACCTGCCTCTTTTAAAGCGGCACGCTTTTCTGCAAACTTCGCTACCATCTTCTCGCGTTTTCTTTGTCTGGCTTTTACTGATTCTTTTGCCATGTTTTATTTATTTGGGTTTGAGTAGGTTCCGGTGATTGTGTTATTACAAAGCCGGCTGCTACCAGTTTCTTTTAATTAATTATTATCTTTTTTGGTTCCTTTAAATGGCATACCTAATTCTTTTAATAACTCATACGCTTCTTCGTTTGTTTGCGCACTTGTTACAAAAGTGATATCCATACCTGTAATCTTAGTGATTTTATCAATATCGATTTCAGGGAAAATGATTTGTTCAGTAACACCTAATGTGTAGTTACCGCGACCATCAAAAGCTTTATCGCTAATACCTTTGAAATCACGTACACGTGGAAGTGCTACAGATACCAAACGATCTAAAAATTCGTACATCTTCTCGCCTCTTAAAGTTACGCGCGCACCAATTGGCATACCCTTACGTAATTTGAAGTTTGAGATATCCTTTTTAGACATCGTAGGAACTGCTTTTTGACCAGTGATCATGTTCAGCTCTTCTACAGCGATATCAATTAACTTTTTATCGTTCACCGCACCATTAACGCCACGGTTGATACAAATTTTTTCTAACTTAGGAGCTTGCATTACAGTTTTGTAGGCAAACTTTTTCATTAAAGCAGGTATCACTTCTTTAGTGTACTTGTCTGCTAATCTTGGAGTATATTTTACTGTGCTCATTATTTAATTACCTCCCCTGATTTTTTAGATACACGAACTAATTTACCACTCTCGCGTGAACGCGTAGCTTTGGTAGGTTGACTCGTTTTAGCGTCCCACAACATAATGTTACTAATGTTGATTGGAGCTTCTACTTTAACGATACCACCTTTTGTATTTTGTGCAGAAGGTTTCGTATGTTTTGTAACGATATTAACGCCTTCTACTACTACACGGCCTTTATCTACAATAACTTCTAACACCTTACGAGGCTTTTTCAAGTCCTTGTCATCACCGGCGATTACCACAACGGTATCTCCTTTTTTGATGTTGAATTTAGGTTTGAATCTTGTACTCATTGTTTTTAACTTAAACGTCTATTAATGACTTATTATTATAATACTTCTGGAGCTAGTGAAATAATCTTCATGTAACCTGCGTCACGAAGTTCACGAGCAACTGGTCCAAAAATACGTGTGCCGCGTGGTTCGTCTGAATTGTTTAACAACACAACAGCGTTGTCATCGAAACGGATATAAGAACCATCTTTACGACGTAATTTATTTTTAGTACGCACGATTACTGCTTTAGAAACCGTACCTTTTTTAACACCGCCTGCAGGGATTGCATCTTTAACAGTTACAACAATCTTATCACCAATTTTGGCGTAATCTTGACCACTGTTACCAAGTACCTTAATACAAAGGACTTCTTTTGCACCACTGTTATCAGCTACATTCAATCTACTTTCTTGCTGAATCATTTTTTTAGCTTTTAGCTGTTAGATCTATCACTTTTTTAGCGACAGAAGAATGTTTATTTTTTCAGAGGCTACATCCGTATAATTACTCATGGACGGTTTGTAGCGTGAAGCCCGAAGGCCTATTTTGCTTTTTGGATAATTTCAACGAGTCTCCAACGCTTAGTTTTACTAAGAGGACGCGTTTCCATTATTTTTACTACATCTCCAATACCGCACTCTCCTTTTTCGTCGTGTGCGTGGAATTTTGTTGTTTTCTTTACGAACTTACCGTAGATAGGGTGTTTTACTTTTCTTTCTACAGCAACTGTAATGGTTTTATCCATTTTGTCGCTAGTTACTAGCCCAGTTCTCGTTTTACGTAAATTTCTTACTTCAGCCATTGTTTTTTATTTATGGTTTAGATACCCTATTTAATTAGAGACCCAATTCTTTTTTCTTCAATTCCGTTTTAATACGTGCGATATCTCTACGAAGCGCGCGAATGTTCATCGGGTTTTCGAGTGGAGAAATAGCGTGTGCGAATTCAAGCTTTTTCAATCTTAATTGATCTTCTTGAATTTTAGCCTGAAGGTCTTGAACATTCATGTCCTTAAGGCTTTTGTTAAAATCGTATGATGTCTTGTTTGCCATTGCAAATTGTATTTTAAATTAAGCTTGCAAATCCCTTCTAGTAACGAATTTGGTTTTGATAGGTAGCTTTTGAGCCGCTAAGCCCATTGCTTCCTGTGCTACTTGCGCTGTAACACCGTCGCACTCAAAAATGATGCGTCCTGGTTCAACAACAGCAGCCCAGAATTCAGGGTTACCTTTACCCTTACCCATTCTCACCTCTGCAGGCTTACGGGTAATAATTTTATCAGGAAATACGCGGATCCACACGTTACCTTCTCTTTTCATAGCACGTGTCATTGCTTGACGAGCAGATTCAATCTGACGGTTTGTTAACCAGATTGGCTCTAATGCTTTTAAAGCGAATGAACCGAATGAAATGGAAGTGCCACGCTTAGCCACTTCGCGTATGCGGCCTTTTTGCTGCTTCCTGTGTTTACTTCTTTTAGGCTGTAACATTTATTTCAATTTGAAAATTCAAAAATTGTCTGTTCTTTTTTATACAAAAGATATTATCCTCTGCGTTCTGGACGACCACCACCACGGTTGTTGTCTCTTCCACCACCTGGTCTGCGATCATCTCTTCTATCGCCACCTGGTCTGCGTTCTTCTCCACCTCTTCTTTCGCTCATGTCATTTTTGCCACCAACGAAGTTTGGATTTAATTCACGCTTACCAAGTACTTCACCTTTACAAATCCATACTTTGATACCGATTTTACCGTAAACGGTTTGTGCAAATACGTTTGCATAATCGATATCCATACGGAAAGTATGTAGAGGTACACGACCTTGTTTAAATTCTTCAGAACGTGCGATTTCTGCGCCGCCTAAACGACCGCTTAATTTTACTTTGATACCTTCTGCACCCATACGTAAAGTAGAGGCAATAGACATTTTAGTAGCACGCTTAAAGTTGATACGATTTTCGATTTGACGTGCAATAGTATCACCTACGATTTGTGCGTCTAATTCTGGACGACGAATCTCTAAGATGTTAATTTGTACATCCTCTTTTTTCGTTAAGTTTTTCAACTCTTCTTTGATACGATCAACTTCTCCACCGCCTTTACCGATGATGATACCAGGCTTAGAGGTATGAATCGTTACAATTAACTTACCAAGGGTACGCTCAATTACGATTTTAGCGATACCGCCCTTGTTGATACGGGCATTTAGGTAAGTACGGATCTTATGATCCTCAATCAACTTATTAGCATAGTCTTTTTTAGAACCATACCAGTTGCTGTCCCATCCGCGGATGATACCTAACCTGTTACCAATTGGATTTGCTTTCTGACCCATATAGTGGTTTTACAATTAGTTTTTAGAATCTACGATTAATGTTACATGATTGCTGCGCTTACGAACTCTGTAACCGCGGCCTTGTGGAGCTGGACGCATGCGTTTTAAAACACGGCCACCGTCTACAAATACAGTTTTTACAATCAAGCTGCTATCTGCAGCACTTGCGCCATTGTTTTTTTGTTCCCAGTTGTTGATGGCACTTTTTAGCAATTTAGCCAAAGGTACTGCATTGTGCTGTGGGTGGAATTCTAGAATCGCCAAAGCTTTTTCTACTTCCATTCCACGGATCACATCAGCAAGCAAACGCATTTTGCGCGGCCCTGTTGGATAATTGTTCAGTTTAGCTACTGCTTCCATTTCTTTTTAGTTTGACGTTTGAAGTAAACTTAAAGCTCACTTCTTACTGTTTATTTTTTAGTTCCTGCGTGTCCTCTGAAGTTACGAGTAGGTGAAAATTCACCCAATTTGTGACCTACCATGAATTCTGTTACATACACTGGAATAAATTTGTTTCCGTTGTGTACTGCAAAAGTGTGGCCAACAAAATCTGGGGTGATTGTACTTCTACGACTCCAAGTTTTGATTACGCCTTTCTTTGCTGAACCATCATTGATCGCTAAAACCTTTGTTTCAAGGTTGGCATCAACGTAAGGACCTTTTTTAATCGAACGACCCATATTTATGAGTTAATTGAGTTATGATAAATATTATAATTTGAAAATGCTTTTTAATTATTTAGCGAGCTTTTTACCGTCTCTGCGTTGGATAATTAATTTGTCACTTCCTTTTCCTTTTGTTCTTGTTTTTTCACCTTTTGCATACTTACCAGTTCTGCTACGTGGGTGACCACCTGAAGCTCTACCTTCACCACCACCCATCGGGTGATCTACTGGGTTCATGGCTACACCACGAACGCGAGGGCGAATACCTTT
The DNA here is from genome assembly GCA_018971025.1 of Bacteroidota bacterium. Lineage (GTDB taxonomy): Bacteria > Bacteroidota > Bacteroidia > Chitinophagales > Chitinophagaceae > Sediminibacterium. The sequence continues at coordinate 9,396 of JAGWVE010000016.1, forward strand.
CCAACGATTCTTACCAGCTTTACCAGCAGTTTCGAGGTTATGATCACTATTAGAAACAACACCTACAGTAGCGTAACAATTGATCAAAACTTTACGAAGTTCGCCAGAAGGCATTTTTAATACTCCGTATTTTTCTTCTTTGTTCGCAAGCTGTGCAGATCCACCAGCACTGCGCACCATTTTACCACCTTGACCAGGTTGTAATTCGATGTTGTGGATAGTGGTACCTAAAGGCATGCTCTTTAATGGAAGTGCGTTACCTAATTCTGGAGCAACAGCGTCACCAGCAATTACAGTTGCACCCACTTGTAAACCTTGTGGAGCAATGATATAACGTTTTTCTCCGTCTGTGTATTGCAATAAAGCAATAAACGCTGTACGGTTTGGATCGTACTCGATAGATACTACAGTAGCTGCAATATCACGTTTGTCTCTTTTGAAGTCAACGAGACGGTAATGATGCTTGCTTCCACCTCCCATGTAACGCATTACACGACGACCTTGGAAGTTACGGCCTGCCGTTTTCTTCTGTGGTTCTAACAAACTCTTTTCAGGTTTGTTGGTAGTAATTTCAGCATAAGCATTTCCAATTCTCCAGCGTGTTCCGGCAGTAATTGGTTTGTACTTTTTAAGTGGCATTTTCTATTTGTTTAAATGCAGAATTCTCAGCTCTGCGTACTATAAATTAAATATTTGCGTATAAATCTATTGATTCGCCTTCGGCAACAGTAACGAATGCTTTTTTGTAAGCAGACTTCATACCTTGAATAAAACCAGCTTTTGTATAGCGTGCTTTATTTTTACCTGGAGCAACAGCAGTGTTTACATCTACAACAGTAACACCGTAGAAAGTTTCTACTGCTTTTTTAATTTCTAATTTGTTCGCCTTGCGATCTACTTTAAAAGCATACTTTCTCAAAGTTTCTTGTTGAGCGTTTGCTTTTTCAGTTAATATAGGCTTTATCAATACGTCGGTCGGTTTCATTTTATTTGTGTTGAAACGTTTCTAAAATTATTATGCTGCTGCTTCCTCTTCTGTGAAGATTTTTGCAGTTGCTTCTGTGATTACTAATACGTCAGCGTTCATGATTTCGTATGTGTTGATGTCAGCTAATAAACTGCTAGCAACATTAGGTACGTTACGTGTGCTTAAGTATAAATTATCATTGTATTCAGGTAAAACAAACAAAGACTTTTTATTAGAAAGGCTTAAGTTTTTCATTACCTCTACTAAAGTTTTTGTTTTAGGAACATCCATTGTGATGTCTTCAACAACAACGATTGCATTTTCTTTTGCTTTGTAACTTAAAGCAGAAAGTTTAGCAAGGTCTTTAACTTTACGATTTAATTTAAAATCGTAAGAGTGTGGTTTTGGACCAAAAATGGTACCACCACCCTTGTATAATGGGTTACGGATATTACCCTTACGAGCACCACCCGTTCCTTTTTGCTTGTGTAACTTACGGCTAGCACCTTGTACTTCTGCACGTGTTTTTACTTTGTGCGTACCAGTACGGCCCGCAGCTAAATATTGTTTTACAGCCAGGTAGATCACGTGATCATTTGGCTCGATACCGAAAATCTCAGCTGGTAATTCTACCGTTCTGCCGGTTTTCTGTCCTTTTATATTTAATACATCTACTTGCATGATAATTTGGAATTAGGTGTTATTACTTCTGGATTAAAACGATAGAACCATTGTGACCAGGTACTGAACCAGTAACTAGGATATAATTCTTTTCAGGGAAAATTTTAACCACTTTAAGACCTTTCATTTTAACACGGTCTCCACCCATACGGCCGGCCATTCTCATGCCCTTGAATACGCGTGATGGATAAGAAGAACCACCGATAGATCCTGGTGCGCGTTGACGATCGTGCTGACCGTGTGATGCTTCACCAACACCAGAAAATCCATGGCGCTTTACAACACCTTGGAAACCTTTACCCTTAGTGGTACCAACTATTTCAACTTCGTCACCTTCAGAAAAAATATCTAAAGTAACGGTTTCGCCTAGTTGCTTTTCTATAGAATAATTACGGAATTCTTTTACGAATTTCTTAGCTGAAGTTTGGGCTTTTGCGTAGTGATTAAGCTCGGCTTTAGTTGCGTGCTTGTCTTTTTTGTCGCCAAATGCTAATTGAAGTGCAGTGTAACCATCAGTCTCCTGGGTTTTCACTTGTGTTACGGTACATGGACCAGCTTCAATGATGGTACAAGCCGTTTGCTTGCCATCTGCTTGGAAGATGCTGGTCATCCCGATTTTTTTACCAATAATACCTTTCATCGTGTTGCGGTTTATGCCCCGCAAAGGTTATAGAGGACATCCTGCCGATGAAAGCGGGATTCAATCCTTGTTTGCCACCGACCTTTTCCTTTGTTTTCAATTTGTTGTAGTAACAATTGAAGCGGAAGTACCGGTAGTAAACAAACCTCGAAGGGCCTGTTTATATGTATGATTTACGCGCATTGTGCGAGCAAACCTTTTTATTTTTATCAGAGCTGTTTTCCAAAAACCCATTTTTGAAAATGAATGTTTGTTGACAGTTGACGAATTTATAAGAACTCTTGTTGATGGTTTGTCTTAGGCGGCTAAGCAGGCTAAGACAGCTTATCAGGCTTTGATCTCAACTTCAACACCAGAAGGCAAGTCTAATTTACTTAGCGCATCTACTGTTTTTGAAGAAGACGTGTAGATATCCAACAAACGCTTATGCGTTGCAAGTTGGAATTGCTCACGGCTTTTCTTATTTACGTGTGGTGAACGAAGAACAGTAAAGATTCTTTTGTGTGTTGGCAAAGGAATAGGACCTGTTACTACGGCACCTGTGCTGCGTACAGTTTTTACGATTTTTTCCGCAGATTTATCTACTAGATTGTGATCGTAAGATTGTAATTTGATTCTGATTCGTTGAGACATAGTCGAAACCCAATTTTCTGATTGGGGTTGCAAAGGTAAGGGACTGTTATCAGATGGTCAAGAAAAAAACAATAATTTTTAAGAAAAAAGCAGTTTTTTTTCAAAATACTTAAAAAAACAGGCCCCACTCCGGTTTGGAGCAGGGCCTGGGCTTTAAAACACTTATAAATCAATAAGATAGATATCTTATTCTTCTATTTTAACTTTACCCTTGTTTTTCGCCATTACCTCTTCAGCAATGTTGTTTGGTGCTGGGTTGTAATGAGAGAACTCCATGGTTGAAGTAGCACGACCTGAAGACAATGAACGAAGTTGGGTTACATAACCAAACATTTCGCTAAGTGGCACTTTCGCCTTGATAACCTGTAAGTTAGCACGGCTGTCCATACCTTCAAGCATACCACGACGACGGTTTAAGTCACCGGTAACGTCTCCCATGTACTGATCTGGGGTTAATACCTCTACTTTCATGATTGGCTCTAGTAAAGTTGGTTTAGCTTTACGACCAGCTTCACGGAATGCAGATTTAGCACACAATTCGAAAGACATTGAGTCAGAATCCACATCGTGGTAAGAACCATCAAATACACGCACTTTCATGTTGTTAACAGGGTAACCTGCTAAAACACCTGTACCCATTGAAGTTTCAAAACCTTTTTGGATTGCTGGAACAAATTCTTTAGGGATAGATCCACCAAATAAATCGTTTACGAATTGGAAATGCTTGCCTTCGTTTTCTTTTAACCACTCTTCGTCTGCAGGTCCGATTGTAAATTGAATATCGGCGAATTTACCACGACCACCTGATTGCTTCTTAAGCACTTCACGGTGCTCAACAGTAGTGCCAAATGATTCTTTGTAAGCAACCTGTGGTGCACCTTGGTTTACTTCCACTTTGAATTCACGACGCATACGGTCAATGATAATTTCTAAGTGTAATTCACCCATACCTCTTAAGATGGTTTGACCTGTATCTTCGTCTGTGTTTACACGAAGTGTTGGATCTTCTTCCACTAATTTAGCAATGGCCATACCCATTTTATCAACGTCTGCTTGCGTTTTAGGCTCAACAGCTACCGCGATAACGGGCTCAGGAATAAACATATTTTCTAGGGTGATTGGATGGTTCTCATCACATAAAGTATCACCAGTTTTGATTTCTTTAAAACCTACCGCTGCTGCGATATCACCTGCTTCAATAAAGTCTACAGGGTTTTGTTTGTTCGCAAACATTTTCATGATACGAGAGATACGCTCTTTTTTACCACTACGTACGTTGAGTACATAAGAGCCCGCATCTAAGTGACCAGAATAACATCTGAAGAATGCTAAACGTCCTACGAAAGGATCGGTCATGATTTTAAATGCAAGTGCAGCAAATGGTTCTTTAGCATCAGGCTTACGCGTGATAACAGCACCTGTATCTGGATCTGTACCTTGGGTATCTTCTACATCGATTGGAGAAGGCAGGTAACGACATACCGCATCAAGAGCAGTTTGTACACCTTTATTTTTGAATGAAGATCCACACATCATTGGAACGATACTTAAATCGATACAAGCTTTACGGATGGCTTCATGTACTTCGTCTTCAGAAATAGAATCTGGATTTTCGAAGAATTTCTCCATTAATTTATCGTCATATTCTGCAACAGCTTCAATCAAATTCTGTCTCCAGAATTCAACGTCTTCTTTCATATCAGCAGGTACTTCAATTTCATCAAAAGTCATACCTTCTGTTTCCATATGCCAGATGATACCTTTCATTTTGATTAAATCCACAACACCTGTGAAATTATCTTCGGCACCAATTGGTAATTGAAGGGGTACTGCTTTAGCACCTAACATTTCTTTTACTTGGTTAACCACCATTAAAAAGTCTGCACCAGCACGGTCCATTTTGTTAACGAAACCAATACGTGGAACTTTATAACGGTTTGCTTGACGCCATACTGTTTCTGATTGTGGTTCTACCCCATCAACTGCAGAGAAAAGTGCAATCAAACCATCTAATACACGCATAGAACGCTCTACCTCTACGGTAAAATCCACGTGACCCGGAGTATCGATGATATTGAAATAATAACTTTTTGTATTAGCATCCGCCTTACCTTTTACAGTAGGAAAATTCCATTGGCAGCTAACCGCAGCAGAAGTAATGGTAATACCTCTTTCTTTTTCTTGCTCCATCCAATCGGTTGTAGCAGCACCATCGTGCACTTCACCAATTTTATGAATCATACCTGTGTAGCGCAAGATACGCTCTGTTGTAGTGGTTTTACCTGCATCGATGTGTGCGGCGATACCAAAGTTTCTTTGAAATTTCAAGTCAGCCATAATAGTGCTTGTTTTTTAAGTTTTGCTTGAGGAAACAGTTCCCCAATTTTTGAGGCGGCAAAGGTAATAATTATACCAATTGGAAAAAGGTTTCCGGTGTAATTTATTAATTAATTATGCACAAAAAAAGCCCCAAACCTAAGTTTGGGGCTTATATAAGCAGTTTGTTTAAAATTAAACTTTGAAGTGAGAGAACGCTTTGTTCGCTTCAGCCATACGGTGTGTATCTTCTTTCTTTTTGAAAGCAGCACCTTCACCCTTGCTAGCAGCTAACATTTCGTTCGCTAATTTGTCGGCCATGGTACGACCATTTCTTTCACGGCTGTAACGGATTAACCATTTCATGCTCAATGAAATCTTACGATCCGCACGTACTTCTGAAGGAATTTGGAAAGTAGCACCACCAATACGACGGCTACGTACTTCAACAGCAGGCGTTACATTTGCAACGGCTCTTTTCCATACTTCATATCCATCTTCACCGGTCATTTTTGTAACCTTGTCTACTGCATCATAGAAAATGTTGATAGCAGTACTTTTTTTACCCTGCCACATTAAGTTATTAATGAAACGAGTAACCAATTTATCATTGAAACGTCCATCAGGAGCTAGGGGTAATTTTTTGGCTTGTGCTTTACGCATGTGATCTACTTATTAGCTTTTTTGTAATAATTTTTTAGAGACTATTTTTTAGCCTTTTCTTTTTTAGTACCGTACTTAGAACGAGACTGCTTACGGTCTTTCACACCTGCAGTATCGAGGCTACCACGAACAATGTGATAACGCACACCTGGTAAGTCTTTTACACGACCACCACGGATTAATACGATTGAGTGTTCTTGTAAGTTATGACCTTCACCTGGGATGTAGGCAATAACCTCAATTTTGTTTGTCAAACGCACTTTCGCTACTTTACGTAGGGCAGAGTTTGGCTTTTTAGGCGTTGTCGTATACACCCTGGTACATACACCACGACGTTGCGGACACGCATCTAAAGCCCTAGACTTACTTTTAGCCCTGATTATTTCACGACCTTTTCTAACTAATTGCTGTATTGTAGGCATTCTAAACCGTTTAAAATTTCGGACGGCAAAGGTAATGGCTGGAACTGAAAAATCAAAAAGTTTTAAAAAGTTTTCTTAAACTAGACGTAAAATATTGATTTTCAGGGCAAATACAGGGCTATAAAAGGAGTAAATACTTGATTTGAAGGGCAAATAAAAGAAAGCTATCTGATTGATTTAGATTGTTTAGCCAAAAATAATCGCCTTTTTTATGCTTATTTCCACGTTTTACAGGTTCCGGATGCTACAATATTTTGCAAAGGCTTGTACCATAGCTATTTTAATCATCAGCTCCACAAAAATCGTTTATGCGCAAATTTCCAGCGCCCCAAACAGTTACCCCTACCCTGCAGTAAACTTTGAATACACCCAAAACTTTTCCAATTTACCATTGGCTAGTACCTATGTAAGTGGCATAACCGGCAAGGGACCCTACTTTTTAGGGAGCATACATACGGGACTTACAGGTTTATTTATTGCACAAACAAGTGGTAGTAATACAGCCCTCAATTTTGCCACCAGTTCCGGATCCAATGCCACGAGTGGTATTTTTAGTTACGGACCTGCAACTGGAGCTACAAACGCTGCTACCAGAGGTTTAGGAAGCCTTGCAAGCAGTGCAGGAAGCTATGTTTTTGGCATCACATTTACCAATACTTCAAATACAATCATAGAACAATTTGAAATAGCATTTGTAGCCGCTCAGTGGCGTAAAGGCGGCAGCGGTAAAGCAAATGAATGGACCTTTTCTTATGCAACGAGTACGACAAATAATGTTGTAGATACACTCACAAAAAAAGATACAACGCTCAATTTTTTTTCGGTGCAAACAAGCACGGGAACGACAGCCCTCAACGGACTTTTAGCCATCAATCAACAACAAAAAAAAGACACCCTTTTTAACATCAACTGGAAGCCTGGCGAACAACTTATTTTAAAATGGCAAGACAAAGATGATATCGGAAATGATGATGGCATGGCGCTGCAACAATTAATTTGCAAAGCACTAACCATGCCTGATAATACCGCCCCCACTGTGTTTGAGATTATACCACCTGTATCAAAAACATATACCACAGGCGATACACTTACGGCTATAGTTATATTTTCAGAACCCTGCTTTTTAAACAGCAGTGCATTGAATCCATACTTAGTAGCCACCATTTCAGACAGTGCAAAAAACCTGGTATACACCAAAGGTTCAGGCAGCAACAAATGGCATTTTTCGTATGTCATTACAAGTGGTGACCTCGTAAAAAATGGCCTACAAATCTATCCCCAAATTAATAGTGATACCAGCGCCATTAGAGACGCGGCATTCAATTATTGCAACGGAAAAATAGTAAGCAACACCCGTTTTTTGCAAGTCAAAATTGACGCAGTGGCACCCACTTTTATTGATACTAGTACCCTGCGCTTACACAGCTGCAACAGCCCTGTAACCATAGCTTTTACAGCTTTAGGCGTGACGCAAACAGATAGCAGCGAAATAATAATTTGGAAATTAAAACTAGCTCCTACGCAGGGGGAAATTTTGGGCTTACCGTTTTCGAAGAAAACGGTAAGCGATAGTTCTTATCCCAAAACCCTGACGTTTATTCCTTACAACTCATTTGTAGGAATAGACAGCGCCATTATAGAAATATCGGATGGCATGAACAACCGTTTTAAAACAATATTTTTTATACGAGATAGTGAAATTGTGAACAATACAATCATTGGAAATCAAATCATTTGCAAGGGTTTTGCACCCACAGCGATTACTGGCAGCAACCTAGCAAACACAAGCTATAGTTGGCTTTACAAAGAAGATACAGCAACAAATTTTAAACCAGCTATATATAATAACAATGCGTACAATTACCAATCTGGCACTTTACTAAACAGTACATTATTTAAAAGAATTGTAAGCCGTTTTTCATGCATAGATACCAGCAACGCTATTCGTATTCAGGTAAAAAATAGTGGACTTTGGATGGGCGCCAATAATGCATTATGGCAAATAGGTAGTAATTGGTGTGGTGGCTTAGTGCCAGATAGCAGCACCCATGTTCTAGTGCAACAAGGCAGTCAAATTATTATTGGTGATGCATTCCCAAACACATCATGCATAGCGAAAACAATAACAATAGATAGCAATGCTAGCATCACTGTAAACAGCACATTACATTGGCCCGAAGCAGTATTAGGCAATGGCTTTATCGATGCTGCGGAGGGAAGTATTTACATAGAAAATGACAGTGCGGTTATCAGTCCAAACATTTTCAAAAATAACCTGATTTTTAATTTGATCATTGACACAAAAAATAAAATAACGTTTGTAGACTCTTTAGTTATTGCAAATAGTCTCACCATTTTTAATGGCGTTTTACAAGCTAAACATTTAATTCTTTTACATGCTGCACAAATAAACAGCTCTGGCAACAACACACAAATAATAGCACCCGCTACTGTATACAAAAAATATGATTTAATGGATGGGCAAACCAAATTATTGTCACTCCCATTTTCAAATATTTCTAGTTTACAAAGCTTTAAAAATAGCATTGCCATAACAGGTAAAGGTGGCCATACCAAAGGGTTTGACAGCGCCATCCACGAAAATGCATCCGCGTATTTTTTAGATATCACATCAAATAATAATGGGCAATTATCATACAAGCCCTTTACAAAAATGGACAGTAGCAACCTACAACCCAATAGCGCTTTAAAAATTTGGCTGTACCCTGGCAATGCTGGCGTTATAACAGAAACACCTTTTGTAGTTTCAAAAAAACAGGACACCACCATACACCTAATGGCAGTTGGCATACCGCAACATGGACCTCTCGAAATAAACTTTCCTTCCTACCCTTTAACACGGTATTATTTAACTGGCAACCCCTACCCTGCTGCCATAGATATGAGCAAAATAACAAGTAGCAGTAGTATTGGAAAGTATTACTGGTACTGGGATGCAGGCCTTGGCACCAGCGGTAATTATACAGCGGGCGCCTTTAGGCATCCAAGGGTTGTTGAAAAACTAGAAGGGTTTATTATTAAAAATACGGCAGCCACTAGCGGATATTTATTTTATGAAGAGCGCACCAAAATAAATGTAAATGATACCATCAACACAACCAGTTACCAACAGGAATATGCACATATGCGCTTTCAATTTATGCAGGAAAACAATGTGCTGGATAGGCTTGAAATAATAGGAATAGATAGCGCCAGTAGCCGGTTTGAAAAATGGGACGCCGAAAAAATAAATGAAAATGAAATTTCTTTTTATACCATTTCTAGAGATAGCATACCATTATGCATAGACGCAAGACCCTTTACCAACAACCTTTTTGTGCCACTTGGCATACAATCAAATAAAACGGGAAAATACAAATTACTATGTACCGCTTATGTTATTGCCAATGACTTGGTAGCTTATTTACACGACAAAAGATTCAATAAGTACCAGAAAATAATACAGGACAGCGCTTATAGTTTTGAAATTAGCACAGACACCACCACAGCTGGTGAACACAGATTTGAAATTACAGGACCACCGCCTCCTCCACTACAAGAAGATCCAATTTTGGCTACCATTATACCCAACCCAGTACAAAATCAATTACGGATTTACTTTTCATTTAGAGAAGCACTCCCTTATGAGATAACGGTGCATAGTATTGCAGGGGTTGCATTTATATCCAAAACATTTGGAGCGAATAAAACAGGAACTGCAAGCTTAGATGTACACACACTATTGCCCGGGCATTATTTTGCCATCATTAAAGCAGGAAAACATTATGTACAAAAACAGTTTATTAAACTTTAAACAACCAGTGATGTGTATCGGTTGTTTCACCATGTCTGATCGCTGTTAAACGTTTTTTTAATTCGCCTGCAACACCAGCATGATCTGTATCAAAATGCATGCTATAATCTTTATAGCGCAGTTCTTTAATTTTTGAAATTGTAGCAGCTGTTCCAGTACCAAATACTTCATGTAAAAGTCCTTGTTTTTGAAAAGCAATAAGCTCATCAATGGTAATTTTTACCTCTTGCACTTCCATACCCATCTCCTTTAAAACCGTGATAGCACTATCTCTTGTCACACCTTCTAAAATAGTTCCTTCTGTTAATTCAGGGGTTACTACTTTGTTGCCTAAAACAAAAAACACATTCATGGTACCTACTTCTTGCAAATATTTATGTTCAAAAGCATCTGTCCATAACACTTGATCGTAACCCGCTTCTTTTGCTTTTTGTGTTGCCAGCATACTACCTCCATAGTTACCTGCATTTTTAGCAAACCCAACGCCACCAGGCGCTGCACGGGTGTAGGTTTCCTCTACATATATTTTCATTGGGGCACTATAATAAGGCCCTGTAGGACTTAACAATATCATGAACTTGTAAGAATCCGAAGGCTTTACTCCAATAACAGGATCTGTAGCAAACATAAAAGGTCTGATATACAATGAATGATCTGCTAGTGCAGGAATCCAATCTCTATCGATGTCAATTAATTGACGCATACCTTCTAAAAAAATATTTTCAGGTACTGCAGGCATACACATACGTGCTGCAGAAATATTAAATCTTCTAAAATTATCTTGTGGTCTAAAAATATTTACCTCGCCAGCCTCATTTTTATACGCTTTAACCCCTTCAAAAATGGATTGACCATAATGTAAGGCCGCAAGCGAAGGATCAAATTGAAGAGGTTGATAAGGTCTAATAACAACATTAGTCCATGCACCATCGATATAATCAGCCTCTAGCATATGATCGGTAAAAACACGACCAAATGGAATATTTTCAAGTGTTGTATTTGCTAACCTACTGTGCTGAACTTTTTCAATCTTTACGTCGAGTGCTGCTGCCATAGTTTTATATTTGGTGCAAAGAAACAAAAAAAATGAAAACTAACAATCGTTAATATTGTAAATCTGCTATGAATTCTGAAAATAATTTGCTTCCTCCCTTTGTAATCGCCTCTTTGTATAAAGATGACCTTGTATTAGTTGACATCAAGAAGAACAGCAGTGCCGCTCAACCCACACTGGAAAACATACAATCACCAAAGCCTATCAGCTATTTGGGCAACAACCAAAAAAAGGTAACCATATTATTAGAGGACAATACAGCGGTTCATGTAGCAGATGAATCGTTACAATTTTTAACCGCCATACTCGCCGCATGTAAATTAAACATGGGCGACGTTGCTATCGTAAATACAGCCAATCAAGCCGTAAACTACGCGCAAATAAAAAAAGAACTACAACCTACCGCCCTACTTCTTTTTAATATTACCGCTTCGTCTATTGCACTTCCTTTTGAAGTACCGCAATATCAGGTGCAGCAATATGACAACTGCACCCTTTTATTTTCTGCGCCACTACAAGCCATGCTTGTTAAAGACGAAACAGCAAAAACAGAAAAAGGAAAACTGTGGAATGCACTTAAAAAAACGTTTAATATCTAAACGCTATGAAACTCATTTTTGCAACCAATAATAAAAATAAGGTGGAAGAAATCAAACACCTTACCCATCATAAATTTGAAATTTTGACTTTACAAGAAGTAGGGATAGATATTGATATACCCGAACCTCATGATACGCTTGAAGCCAACGCCACAGAAAAATCTACAACAATTTATAAACTTACAAATGAAGCCGTATTTAGTGAAGATACGGGCCTAGAAGTAGCCGCATTAAATGGCGCACCTGGTGTAAAGTCGGCGAGGTATGCAGGAGAAGGCAGAAACATGCAAGACAATATTGATAAACTACTACATGAATTAAAAGATAAACCTTCTAGAGCTGCTCAATTTAGAACCGTAGCATCCCTTATCATTAACGGTACAGAATACCAGTTTGAAGGCATCTGTAAAGGACATATTACCACTACACAAGATGGCACTAGTGGGTTTGGATATGATCCAGTTTTTATTCCAGAAGGAAGTGATATCACTTTTGCTAACATGGATGTTACCGAAAAAAATAAATACAGCCACCGCAAAAAAGCGGTACAACAACTCATTGATTTTTTAAACGACTACCAACCTACCATATGAAAATAAAATCTTTAACGCTTCGCAAAAATATCCTACACATTACGCTGTTTTTTTTGATACAAATGATTGTAGCAAATACTACTACTGCGCAAACAATTCCGCTTTATAAAAATAGTAGAGCACCCATCAACGAAAGAGTTAAAGATTTACTTGGCAGAATGACTCCCACCGAAAAGTTTTGGCAACTATTTATGATTCCTGGAGACATCAAACCAGGCGAGGGTTACAAATACAAAGATGGTCTTTTTGGATTTCAAGTAAGCGCTGCATCAGCGGGTGCAGAAGGCGCTCAACAAATGCTGCAATACAACGCAACAGAAACAGCCGTTAGCCTTGCAAAAAAAGTCAATAAAATTCAGCAGTTTTTTATGGACAGCACCAGGCTTGGAATCCCCATGCTTCCTTTTGACGAAGCCCTACACGGCTTAGTGAGACAGGGTTCTACCATATTCCCACAAAGCATTGGGCTGGCTGCTACTTTTAATACGAGCACCATGGAAGCAGTTGCAGGCGCTATCGCTAAAGAATCAAAAATTAGAGGTATCAGACAAATACTTTCTCCAGTCATTAATATTGCTACTGATGTTAGATGGGGCCGCACCGAAGAAACCTACGGCGAAGATCCATTTTTAAGTAGCAAAATGGGTGTTGCTTATATGAAAACCTTAGAGGATGAAAATATTATTGCTACCCCAAAACATTTTGTTGCCAATGTAGGGGATGGTGGTAGAGATAGCTACCCCATAGATATGAACGAAAGATATTTATCTGAAATACACTACCCTCCTTTTAAAGATGCAGTTCAAAAAGCGGGTGCAAGATCCATCATGACTTCCTATAATTCTGTTAATGGAAGTCCTGCAACTGCCAATGATTATTTATTAAATGATCTATTAAAAAAACAATGGGGCTTTAATGGTTTTGTAATTTCAGATGCTGGCGCCGTGGGCGGCGCCAATGTTTTACATTATACTGCTAAAGATTATCCAGACGCAGGTAGGAATGCGGTAAACAATGGTCTTGACGTTTTATTCCAAACCGCTCAAGAACATTATAAACTATTTATCCCGCCATTTTTAAACGGACAAATCAATCCCGAAAGACTAGACGACGCCGTAAGTCGTGTTCTTAGAGCAAAGTTTGAACTAGGTTTATTTGAAACACCTTACCTCGACATAAAAGAAACCGAAGCTGCAAATTATGAAGTAGCCCATAAAAAAATTGCACATCAAGCAGCACTAGAATCGATTGTATTACTAAAAAACAATAAAGGAATTTTACCGATATCCACCACCACCGAAAGTATTGCCCTTATTGGCGTAGACGCATCAGAAGCGAGACTTGGCGGATATAGTGGACCTGGTACCAAAAAAGTAAGTATTGTGGATGGTATGATAAAAACATATGGTGCACAAAAAATAATTACTGCTGCAGGTCCAGGCCGAAGTAACAAAAGTTGGACAGTCATACCAAGTAAATATTTATGGACCACCTACAACAACCAAAAAACAGAAGGCCTTACTGCAAAATATTTTAATGGCATCGAATTTGGCGCAATACCAACCGTTAATAGAATTGACAAGCATATCAACTTTCATTGGACCATCTCAACACCTGACCCAACTATTAATTCAGAATTTTTTTGTGCCTCATGGACGGGCAATATTATTGCCCCACAAACTGGTGCATTTAAAATTGGTCTAGAAGGAAACGATGGCTATAAATTATACATCAACAACCAATTGGTAATAGATAAATGGGAAAAACAAAGTTTTCATACCGAGCTTGTCAACTACAATTTTACCGCAGGAACCAACTACCCTATTCGTGTAGAATTTAAAGAACCAAACGGAAACGCAACCATTAAATTAATTTGGAACCTAGGGGTTGAAAATGCCATTGAAGAAAAAATAAATGAAGCTGTTGCCGCTGCACAAAAATCAAAAGTAGCAGTTGTTGTTGTAGGACTTGAAGAAGGCGAATTTAGAGACCGCGCCTCTTTACAATTACCTGGCGCACAAGAACAACTCATTCAAAGAGTTGCTGCCACAGGAACACCAACGATTGTTGTAATTGTTGGCGGAAGTGCAGTTACGATGGGCAACTGGATAGAACAAGTAAATAGTATTGTAGACGTATGGTACCCTGGTGAAGAAGGCGGAAACGCTGTAGCAGCAGTACTTTCAGGCGCTTACAATCCGGGCGGAAAACTACCCATCACATTTCCTATTAGTGAAGCACAACTACCACTCGTATACAACCATAAACCAACCGGACGTGGCGATGATTATGAAAACCTAACAGGTCTTCCATTATTTCCTTTTGGGTATGGACTGAGCTATACCACTTTTGAGTACAGTAAATTAACCATTGAAAAACCAGTGGCAAAAGCAGGAGAAAATATACATATATCTTTTGAAATTAAAAATACAGGTAGCCGCGCAGGTGACGAAGTAGCACAAATATATTTGAGAGATCAAGTGGCTTCTGTGGCAAGACCTGTTCAAGCATTAAAAGGTTTTGAAAGAATTCATCTAGAACCAGGTGCATCAAAAATGGTTAAGCTTACGCTTCTACCTCAAGACTTTGAAATGCTCAATGCAAAGATGCAAACAGTAATTGAGCCTGGAGATTTTACCATTATGGTAGGAAGTTCATCAAGAGATATAAGACTTAAAAAAACAGTACAACTACAATAAGATTAACTATTCCAAATACGCCAAGACTGTTCGGCTTGTTCAACAAACATCTGTTGGCCATTTTGAATAGTAGCGCCCATTTGTTTTCCTTTAGCTAAAAAGGTTGATTCTGCAGGATTGTAGGTTAAATCAAATAAATGGTGCGAAGGCGTTAATAATGAATATGGAATATCAGGACACGCTTCAATATTTGGAAACATACCTAATGGTGTGGTATTGATTATAAGCGAGTATTCAGCCATTACATCGGCATCTAAATTGTTATAACTAAATTGACCAGCGGCGGCTGTTCGGGAAACATACGCGTAGTTGATGCCTAGTTTTTCAAGAACATACACAATAGCGAGTGCAGCACCGCCTGTTCCCAACACGAGTGCCTTGTTGTGTGTAGGCTTTAAAAAAGGAACCAATGAATTTTCGAAACCAATTACATCGGTATTGTATCCAATCAATTTTCCATCTTCAATTTTAACGCAATTGCAGGCGCCCACTTCTTCAACAGCTTTAGAGCCCTCTGTTAAAAATACAAGTACTTCTTTTTTGTAAGGAATGGTAATATTAAAACCACATAAATCTTTGTGGTTATCTAAAATAGCATGTAAGTCTTGAATAGAAGGAATGGAAAACCTTTCATAGATACAATCTTCAATTCCTTCTTCACTAAACTTATTGGTAAAATATTGCTGAGACAAAGAATGCGTTAAGGGGTAACCAATAAGTCCATAACGTTTCATAACTGTCTTACTTGTTTAGGTATAATTCAAAAGTATCACCTCGTAAACCAATACGCATAGCTTCTAGCGCAATGATTTCATGCGGTGCAATGTTACCAAGGTTTACATTACATCCAATAAGTTCTAAGAAGTACAATTGCTGTGGCTTTTGTGGTGCTTCCCAAATAATTTTTTCTGCTGGAATTTGTGTTAGAATTTCTTGTACCAAGCCTTCACGCACTTCTCCACTTCCTCTATAAATACCTACATTGCCTGCCTCACGTGCTTCTGCAATAACATAAGATGCACCGGCTTCTAACTCGGCACGCATGAGTTCAATCCATTTGTAGGGAGCAATAATATGTGCAGCATCTTTACTTCCTACTTCACTATATATTGTAAAGTGTTTAGCAAGCTTTTCAATTAAACCACATTTTTCGGTGTGCGGAATACTGATAGAGCCATCGCTCACTTCCATATATGTAATACCGTAATCTTTACAAACAGCTATATAATCATCCAACTGACCACGCACTAAAAAAGCTTCAAACAATGTTCCACCAAAATAAAGGGGCACATTGTAAGACTGATACGCTTCAATTTTTTGTCTCAAATTAGGCGTCACAAAAGAGGTTCCAAATCCTAGTTTAATAACATCCGTGTGCGGGCCACCAACACTCATAAAATTATGCACTTCGTTTATACTTAATCCCTTGTCCATTACCATGGTTAAACCAGAAGTTCTTGGCTGCGCGGTACGAGCTGGAATTTGAGATAAATTAAAATTCATAGTTCTATTTTTTTACTGAAATGCAAAAATAAGTTAAACAAATGACTTTTTATGCTTGATTATAGTTGACACCTCCAAGGGCGCTAATTATATTTTCTTTCTTCTTTTAAACCGCGCAATAATATCTACCACCTGACTATTTTGAAGGATGGAAGGCCTTATATCGATAAACTTTTTTAACAATTTGGGTGCTGAGGTCATGGCTTGTTCCAATAATAGTAAGCCCTCTTTCGATTTTCCCAGAATAAATAAAATAGCACTATGGTAAAATAAAAATACAGGTTTATGATCGGTAGCTACAAGTGCATTTTTACTTTGCAACAAAGCTTCGTCATAATATTCAGCGGTGAGCAAACAAGTAATGAGGGCTTCCCAACCTGCTACACTTTTTGGCTTGTGTTTTACAACGACTCCAAAATAGTGAACCGCCTCTTTATACAATCCTACATTTGTTTTGCACTCTCCCATTGCCAAATTATACTCGGTAATTCCCCGGTGAATGCGCATTGCATTTTCGAGTTGTTTGATAGCAGGCTGCCACTGCTTTTCAAGCATATAGGTCACTGCAATTTTGTAATAGAGTTTACTATCATCAGGATTTAAGTGCACCGCTTTTTTATAATTGAATCTTGCTTGCGCAACCTTACCCATGCGGTGATAACAATGTCCTATTGCTTCATAGATCACGTCTTCAGGCCTTGTTAAAGAAACAACTTTCTCTAAAACCTCTACTGCTTCTTTGTATTTACGCAATCGCAAATAGGCGTCTCCCATGTTCCTGTATGCATAATCAAATTTATCATCAATGGCAACTGCATACTGGTATGCATCTATCGATTTTTCGTAGAGCTTCAAACCTTGATAGGCAGCTGCTAAATTAAACCAAGCCAATTCACTATACGGAAGTTGGTTGATAATATTTTGATGCAACTTGATACTCTCTTCGTTGCGGCCTGTATAGTCTGTCCAAAAACAAATTTTATAGAGCGCCTCTTCATTGGCTGGTTCTTGTTCTAGAATTAGTACGAGGCAGTCAAATACTTTATCGAAAGACTCATAATCGTCATAGACATCTGCAAGTTCAAAAAGCAAATCAACTTTTTCGTCACCTTCAAATTTATGTATCGCTGCTTCTAATAATTCGGCAGCCCTTTCGGGTTGATCCAATGCCAAATAAGCGTCTGTCTTTAAAATATACAGGTCAATATCAGAATTATCGTACAACTCAGATGTTTCCAAGATATCTAGTGCATCGTTATAGCGTTTATCCACTATGAGTAGATCGGCTTTTTTAATCATAAGGGAAGATGCAAAGGGAAATTGCTCGAGGCCTATTTCTACTGCTTCAAGCGCCTCTTTTATATTGTCTTTTTCGTCGTAATAGTCAATAATGCGTAAAAAAGCGTCTTCCTCCAGGAAACTATGCTGGCGGCCCAATTTAAGGTTCCTGTACTGCTGGAGCAGCTCTTTTAGGGATTCCCGGTCTTCTTGATGACGATTTTGGCTCATTTTGGAAAGGAATTAACCTAAAATAGATTAAAAATCAAGCTTTTCCAACATTCCAGGCAACATTTTATAAACATATGTATCTTATGTAAAGAAATGGTAATTGTGAAATAATTAAGAAACCTTACCTTTGCAATAATGAAGCTTAGAAGAAATACCGTAAAATTGGCCTTACTACTGACCCTAACCTTAGGCGTACAGCTAAGTTATGCTGCATTTACACTAAGCGGGATTTCTACAGAAAAAAGAGGTAAGCAATCTAAGTTTACACTCAAAAACCTTAGCTCACTATCTTCCAAGAGTCTTTCTTATAGTTCACTTAAGTCTACCATGCAATACAAAAGCATACAATCTTTAGGTTTACAATTAAAAGGAAATGACAATGCTGAAATGAATTCGATGTTGCGTTTTGATAACGGCAACAGTTCATTTGTGTACCCTTACAAATTCAAAGTAAAGGTTCCTAAATTCAAAGCGCCTAGCGCAGATCGTAATTAGCAGATCTTATTTGATTGCCAACTTATTCTTGTGTGATGATTCGGTACCCCTTTGTAGGTATATCAAATTTTGATGCGGGGACTGGATTGTACAAATTAATTTGCGTTGCTCTAAAAATTGTTTTCACACCTTTAGCATCTAGCATTTCATACCCAAGTACAAAACCTGGAATGTCTTTAAACATATATTCATACTCTCTCACAGATGGCAAGATACTAGGGGTATAATAAATGGTTATTGCTGAGCTGTCCTTTAAATATAAAATCGCTTTTTTACAACTATAGTCTAGTATGGAGAGCGAATCGGAAGTGAGCACGATACGTGTACTATCTAATGAATTATTTAATTTTTGCCACTGCGCAGTTGAAAGTGTGGTCATGTATTTTTCGCCCCCGATGGTTCTAATGATCGCAGCAGTGGCGGTTGTTTTATTGTATATCGTTGTTTGCGCATACGCCTGTGAAACGAGTTCTACTCTAGCATTATTGCTTTTGATATAGACTGTTTTTGTTGCCTTTTGTTGCCTAGCTGAATTTGATGCATCTTGCGTTTCAACCTTATATACAACTGTACACTCTGCTACTATTCGCTGCTGCGCAAGGGCACCATGCAAAATCAAAAAACAAAATAATATTGAAACAATTGTTTTCAAATACAGTTGATTTAAAAAAAGCCCTACTTATAACAGCAGGGCTTTTTATTTATTTTTTCTTAGCCGTTTTATCTTTTAAGTCTTGTAATTTTTTTTGACTTTCCTGCATTTGCTCAAAACGGGTTTGCCATTTGCTTTTCGATTTAGGCGTTTTGCGTTTTTCATCCATCTGTGCTAAAATTTTATCATGGTTGATGATATAATTTTGAATCACAAATTGAAGACCGAGTGTTACAAGGTTTGATACTGTATAATACCAAGTTAATGCCGATGGTAATCTATTAAAGATAAACAACAACATGAATGGGAATATATAAGGCATGTATTTCAACGCTGGATTATCCTGCGTTGGCGTCATACTCATATTGTAAATAGAAATTAAGAAGCTCGTTAAAACCGCAGTAATGGTAAACAAACTAATATGATCTCCAAAACCCAATGGAACATTAAATGGTAAAGTTGCGATTACATCATAACTTGATAAATCTTTACTCCATAAAAATGCTTGTCCGCGAAGTGCAATATTGGAATTAAAGAAACTATAGAGTGCAAAGAAAATTGGAATTTGAAGAAGCGCTGGAATACAACCCCCTAGTGGATTTACACCCGCCTCTCTAAACAATTTCATCTGCTCCATCGCAAACCCTTGTTGATCATCACCAAATTTTTTCTTGATGGTATCAAGCTCAGGTTTTAACACTTTCATTTTAGCGCCACTCAAATAACTACTGTAGGTTAATGGAGAGGTTACAAGTCTAATGAATAAAGTAAGTAACAATACCACCCAACCATAATTAGATACAAAGCCAGCAAAGAAATCAAATACCGGCATGATGATGTATTTATTGATTGGGCGCACAAAAGAATACATATCTCTTCCTAAATTAACAATGCGGTCCATTTCTGGGGCTTGCTTTTTTAGGATTTCAAAATCAGAAGGGCCAGCAAACAATTGAAGCGCCACTGTATTTGTTGCAGACTGCGGCAACTTGATTTGTAAATTGGTTTCTGACTTAGCTAATTTATTTGAACTATCTGTAAAACGAGACCAATGAACGGCACCGGCACTGAAACCATCTTTTGCAATAATGGTAGTATTAAAAAACTGCTGCACAACACTCACCCACTGTACTGGTTTTTCAAAAGTTTTATCTGTGTTAGAAGAAATGTAATCAAATTCGTTACCCTCTGAAAAACAAATATTGGACATTTGTCTTTCATAAGCTGCTGTACGTTCTAATTGACTTGTTTGCGCCAACCATTTAAAATTAAGCATACCGCCTGTAAGCAATTTATTAGCACCTACCAGTTCGATATGCCAGTCTACGGCATAAGCACCCGGATGAATGGTATAAATATGTGCAATAGATTGTCCTACCGCAGAGGCTAATATAAATTTCACGGAAACGGAACCATCAGATGCAGTAACAGGGGCTTCTGGCGTAAAATATAATTCAGAAGTTAAGGCCGTTTTGTTATCTGCGGTATTAACTGTATAACCCATTTGATTATCCTGGGCCAACACAACATCAGCACTATCGGAAGTTGCATATTTTTTAAGCGTTACGCTTTTTACTTGCGCTCCTTTATTGGTAAATGCAACACGAATTAAATCGTTTTCTAAAGTTACAACGGTGTCTTTACCAATTGCTGCTTGTGCAAAATCTCCAGCTGTAGCGATTTTTGCAATTGAGTCTCTTTGTAATGAATCAATTCTAGCCGCTACTAGATCTTGGGGTTTTACAAGCTTAGCTTGTGCTGCTGCGATAGAATCTTCTTGGTGCTTTTTAAATGCTACCAACGCCGTTTGTTGCTGATTGGTGTACCAGAAATAAGAGAAAAATAAAACAGCCAACAAAACCAATCCTATTATCGAATTTTTATCAGACTTCATACTTGTATTTATTGAAGGGCAAAGGTACTAGATGAAACCTAGATTTGTGGGCCCCTACGTTAATAATTAAGGTTATTTAACAGCTTTTGAGGCCTTATACTGCTTTGCAGCAGCTAAAAAGCTAACAAATAGTGGAGCTGGCACTTCTGCGGTACTCTTTAATTCAGGATGGTATTGCACGCCAATGAAAAATGGATGATTTGGAAGCTCTACAATTTCCACCAAACCTGTTTCAGGATTTTTACCACTTGCAACGAGTCCAGCATTTATAAAAGCATCATAATAATCATTGTTAAATTCATAACGGTGGCGGTGACGTTCTGTAATTGCAGTAGCGCCATAAATTTTATGCGCAAGCGTACCTGGCGTAATTTCACATGGGTATGCTCCAAGGCGCATCGTCCCGCCCATCATTTTAATTTTCTTTTGTTCTTCCATCATGTTAATAACAGGATTGGAAGTTGTCGCATTCATTTCGGTAGAATGCGCATCTGCTAAACCAAGAACATTTCTCGCGTATTCAATCACTGACATTTGCATGCCTAAACAAATACCAAAAAATGGTAAGTTATTTTCTCTTGCATATTGTACCGCATGAATTTTTCCTTCGATACCCCTATTACCAAAACCAGGCGCTACTAGTAAACCATCAAGGCCTTCTAATTTTTCAGAAACATTTTCTTGCGTCAAGTGCTCACTATGCACGTTCACTACTTTTACTTTAACCTCATTAGGCGCACCTGCATGAATAAAGCTTTCTAATATAGATTTATATGCGTCTTGTAATTCAATATACTTTCCAATTAAACCAATACGTACTTCAGATTTTGGATATTTTAATTTTTGTAAAAAGCCATTCCACTTATCCAAATTTGGTGCACCATATCCATTGATGTTTAATTTTTTTAAACAAATTAAATCAAGTTTTTCACGAAGCATTAAAAGTGGCACTTCATATATTGTAGAAGCGTCCATAGCTTCAATTACCGCTTCTTGTTTTACGTTACAAAATAGCGCAATCTTTCTTTTGATATCGTCATTGAGTGGCTCTTCGGTTCTACAAACAATAATATCTGGATGCACACCCGTTTCACTTAACATTTTTACACTATGCTGTGTTGGTTTTGTTTTTAATTCTTTGGCTGCGCGCAAATATGGAATGAGTGTAAGGTGCACAACCATTACATCTTGCTCTGGAAGCTCCCACTGCAATTGACGCACTGCTTCTATAAAAGGTAAACTTTCAATGTCTCCTACAGTACCACCAATTTCTGTTAAGATAATATCATATTTACCGGTTTCGCCAAGCAGTTTCATGCGGTGTTTAATTTCATCGGTAATATGCGGTACCACTTGTACGGTTTTACCTAAAAAATCACCGGCTCTTTCTTTATTGATAACCGTCTGATAAATACGGCCCGTTGTAACGTTATTAGCCTGAGACGTATGAATGTTTAAAAAACGTTCGTAGTGTCCTAAATCCAAATCGGTTTCTGCACCATCTTCGGTAACATAACACTCCCCATGTTCGTAGGGATTTAAGGTTCCTGGATCCACGTTAATGTAAGGATCAAATTTTTGGATGGTTACCGTGAGTCCTCTAGACTGCAATAATTTTGCGAGCGATGCTGCAATAATTCCTTTTCCTAAGCTACTTGTAACGCCGCCCGTAACAAAAATGTACTTTGCCATAAAATTAAATTCATCTAGTTATAAAAATAAAATGCACGCAATAGAAAACTATTGTGCACTCCATTTTTACATGGTTAACATTGTTTTGACCTGATTTATAAAGGGAAATTTCTTAGAGGTCATACAAACCTACATTAATTAACAAGACCCGCAAAGTGTTTGTGTCTTGAATCGAAAAAATAATTGAGAATGTGAATAAACCCGTTAATAAATAAGCCCTTTTTGAAGGTAATGGGCTACATAATCTTGTACACCATCTTCGAGACTGGTAAAGCCCGCTGTATAGCCAGCCGCTTTTAGTTTTTCCATGCTAGCCTCTGTAAAATACTGATAGGTATCCCTGATATCAAGGGGCATGTCAATAAACTGGATATTGGGTTCCAAATTCAGCCCAGCAAATGTGGCCGTAACTAAATCGGTAAAGCTTCTAGCCACTCCAGTTCCTAAATTATAAAGCCCATTATTTGTAGACAGCCAGTGATTACCCTGCATGGTTTCAAGCATCCATCCTATTACCGCCACCACGTCTTTCACGTATATAAAATCACGTAGTTGCTCGCCATCTTTATATTCAGGCTTATGGCTTTTAAACAACTGCACTTTACCGGTTTGTTTGATTTGATTAAAGGCATGAAAAATCACAGATGCCATTCGACCCTTATGGTATTCACCGGGACCGTAAACATTAAAGAATTTTAGACCCGTCCAATGATCAGGACTTTGTGTTTGAGCGAGCGCCCACTTATCAAATTCATTTTTACTAACCCCGTAAGGGTTTAATGGCTTAAGCGCTGAAACACCTTCGTGGTCATCATTGTAGCCATTTTCACCAGCACCATAGGTTGCTGCTGATGACGCATAAATAAGTGGAATATTTTTTTCCGCGCAGTACTGCCAAATTTGTTTTGAATATTCGAGGTTCAGCGCTTCATGCACACTATAATCAAACTCAGTAGTATCGGTTCTTGCTCCTAAATGTATACAACCATCAATTTTTGTTTCTGTTCTGGACAGCCACTCAAACAAAGAAGAGCGTTCTACAATATGATCGTAAATTTTTCCTTCCCAGTTTTTTCTTTTTGCTTCTACACCAAAATCATCCACTAAAATTAAATGATGATATCCTAGTGTATTTAAAAAGCCCGCCATACACGATCCAATAAATCCTGCAGCACCTGTAACAATTATTGTGGAAGGATTTGTTGTCATTGA
>JAGWVE010000072.1 GCA_018971025.1 Bacteroidota bacterium
CTGTGTTGGTATTTGGAAATTTTCCTTGCCAAGTATTTGCTTTTGTAGCACCTTTTTCGAGTGGTTCATTACCCCAAGGAAATGTTTGATTTTTTAAGCCACCTCTAGCAGCGTATTCCCACTCCGCCTCTGTGGGTAAGCGCTTACCAGCCCAGCGGGCATAAGCATTTGCATCATCCCAAGAAACCTGTGTTACCGGCTCGTTGTCCTTTCCTTTAATAGAACTTCCTGGTCCACGTGGATGCTTCCAATTGGCCCCTTTTGTCCAAGCCCACCAAGAAGCAGGATTGTTCATGTCTACGGGTATGGTAGGCATTACAAAGACAAGAGACGAAGCCACGAGTAATTCAGGCGCCGGCTTTGGAGTACCCGGAGGTAATTGTTTTTTTATTTCATTCCAGTCTGGGGCTTTTTCCGCGGTAGTAACATAACCCGTTGCTGCTACAAATTTTGCAAACTGCGCATTGGTTACTTCGGTGGTATCCATCCAAAAACTAGAAACAGTTACACTATGTTGTGGGTATTCGTCGGCACGGCCAGTTTTGTCTGAACATCCCATTATAAATTGTCCGCCATTAATAAATACCATGCCCGCTTTATCAGCAACACCTTTTACAATGGATGTTGTATCAGTTGAGGAGCCAGCACCAAAACGCTTAGGAATATTACTGGTACAATGTAACGCCGAATCTTTTTTTGCAGCAATAGAATCTTGAATTGCTTTTGCAGTAGAGTCACCAGCGCCGCATGCCCACAATAAAGGACAGCAAAAAAATAAAAGACGGTATAAATGAGTTTGATTTTTCAACACTAAAAATTAAATGAATTGTTTTCCGATAAAGGTTTGTTTTCTTCGATTGCTTTTTGTGCTTGTAAAGCTAAAGCATATAATGTATCCACAATGAGCTGATTGCTACTAGCAATATTGTTTTTTTCTTTGGTATCTACTGCTAAATTAAAAAGTAACAATGTGTTTTTTCCAGCACGTTTATCAAGTACCAATTTCCAATTGTTATACCGTACACCTTGCACTTCTTTTTGCGGAGCAAATGCATAAAAAGTATTGCGTATTGGCTTGTTTGTAATGATGCTTTCAATCATGGGTTTTCCATCAATCACTCTCCCAGTAGGCGTTTCAGCGCCTGCTATTTGTAAAAAGCTCGTAAATAAATCAACCCCACTATAAATATTTTGGTTAACAGCGCCTGCATGAATCATGCCTGGCCACTTTATAAAACACGCCGATCGTACCCCTCCTTCAAAACGCTGTTGGTATTTTCCATCGCGCAATTTGTGTTGTAAACTAGTATCAACAAGTCCAAATTTTCCATAGCTATCTTCTAACTCTGGATATTTTTCTACTAGCGGTCCGTTATCTGAATGAATCACAATCAGTGTATTTTTTTCGAGACCCAATTGTTTAAGATATCCCATTAACACGCCTACGGTATAATCGATATAGGCTACCGCATCACCATAGGCACCATAGCTAGAACGTCCTTCAAAACCTTTCGGAATAAAATAAGGTGTATGCGTTTCAATATTAGAATACTGTAAATAAAAAGGTTGTTTGCTCGCAGCTTTTTCTTTGATAAATGCACATGCTTCTCTAATAAACTGCGCAGGGATTTCTGCGAGCTCGTTGTTGTTTAAATCTTTTACTTTTTCTGAACCACGCATCAACGGAATGGGTGGATAGCCTCTAGAACCAGTATTACCAAGCCTTTCAGGCCCGTGGTCGTTAGGGTAAGGGATACCTACATAGCTATCAAAGCCATGCGCGGGTGGTAAAAATTTTGGTAGGTGACCTAAATGCCATTTACCCACAAGCGCTGTTGCGTATCCAACTTTTTGTAGTTGCCTTGTAAACGTAATTTCTTTACTGCTATCGAGTCCTTTGGTGTCAGTAGGAAATAAAACGCCAAGTCCTGTTTTGTCATTTACGCGTGGACTATACCTACCGGTCATAATAGCTGCGCGTGTTGGCGTACATGTACCATGAGGCGCGTAAAAATTAGTTAAGATGGTGCCTTCTTTTGAAAGTGCATCGATGTGCGGTGTTTTATAATACAACGACCCGTAACTAGAAAAATCATCGTAACCAATATCATCAATAATGATATGAATAATATTGGGTCTTGCGCCAATGCTTGTTTGCGCACGCAACTCAACCAAGCAAATTGCACACCACACAAAACAATAAATAATTTTATTTCTACAAAGCATTTGCAATTATTTTTTTACAGGTAATTTTCCGTCGATAAATTCCCAATCGGAAATATGTGGATGCCTATGATTTGCTTTTACAATTTTTTCCATTTGTGCGGCAAGTGCCGGATGCTCAGCAGCAACATCAAATTTTTCTTGTGGGTCAGTTTTTAAATTAAAAATTTCCCAAGGCGCTTGTTTATTTTTTCTGATATCCGATTTTACGCCTTTCCAATCTCCTATCATAACGGCTACTTGTCCGCTTTTTTCGGGATATTCAAAATACAGAAAGTCGCGTGTGGCCTGTGTTTTTGGGGTTCCTAACAAAGTAGGTAGTAACGAAATACCGTCTGTAGTTGGTATTTTTTGTCCTGTTAATTGTGCCAGCGTTGCCATCATATCATACTGCACAGATGGTACATCAGAAACCGTTCCTGCTTTTATTTTTGAAGGCCAACGCGCAATAAAGGGAACACGAATGCCCCCTTCATACAAGTCCATTTTTCTGCCTCTAAAACCAGCAACGCTATTAAAGAATTCTGTTTGAACACCACCCACATCAAAAGTTGCGCCATTGTCACTCGAAAATAATACAAGCGTATTTTGATCTAAGTGTAAATCTTTTAATAGTTTATATATTTCACCAACCTGCGTATCTATGTAGGTTATCATGGCAGCGTAAGTAGCTAATGGATATTTATTTGGCGCGTAACCTCCTTTATAGCCTAAGTAGGGTACTTCGGGAAACTGTCCCAAGTACTTGGCAACTTCATCTTTTGGCGCTTGCAATGAAACGTGCGGACCCGTATAGGGCAGGTATAAAAAAAATGGCTTGTCTTTATTTTTATTGATAAATGTTTTTGTTTTTTCTGCCATTTTAGTAATGGCATAATCAGTTCCTATAAATTTTTCAAATGCCGAATCTGCGGTTGTGCCAAGAGGTAATTTTTGATGCACATATATAAATGGATTGCGTAAACTATCCCATTTTCCATTTTCCCATAAATGCGTTGGATAAAAATTATGTGCCTGCTTTTGACAGTAATAACCATAAAAATAATCGAAGCCCTGCTCGTTTGGATTACCGGTATTATCATACATTCCCAATCCCCATTTACCAATGGCACCTGTGGTGTAACCCGCTCCCTGCATGAGTTTGGCAATGGTAAACGTATTTTCAGGTAAGGGCATTTGGCCCCCTTCTGTGCTATCTTCAAAGCCACCTAATTCATAATTACCTCTGATATAAGAATGACCCGTATGTTTTCCTGTCATCAAACATGCGCGTGCTGGCGCACAAACCGGAGCCGATGAATAATGCCTTGTAAAACGCATGCCTTCGGCGGCCATTTTATCGAGGTTGGGCGTTTTTATTTTTTGTTGTCCGTAAGATCCTAGTTCACCATAACCCATATCATCTAAATAGATATAAATAACATTGGGTAATGAAGCGGTTTTGAATTTTTGCGCCATTAATGGCGCAATAGAGGCAACCCACAAAGCAAATAATAATAGCAAACGGCGATTCATAAATATGGCGTCTTATCCTTAAAAGTAATTGAATTCTGCCAAATTATTTTCAAATAAAAGAAGCCCGATATCAAATAAATTATTACCTTAAAAAAAATAATTGCGATGCCTGAAAACAAAAAACCAAACAGAAGAGATTTTATGAAAACTTCTGTACAAGGTGCCATTGGCGCAACCCTTGCTACCGTTGGCTTTCCAACCATTGTACCCGCTGCAGTTTTTGGACCAAATGCACCTAGCAATAGAATTAACATTGGCGCCATTGGTGTTGGCCGTATTTCTAGAGAACACGATATGTTTGAAACCCTCAAATACAACCATGCTAATATCATGGCGGTATGCGATGTAGATAGTAAAAGATTACAACAAGGAAAAGAGTATGTAAACGATTATTACACCAAAAAACTTGGCAAGCCTTATGAAGGTGTAAAAATGTATAGCGATGCGCAGGAGTTATTAAACAACAAAGATATTGACGCTGTACTTATTAGTACACCCGATCATTCGCATGCATACTTAGGTATTTTAGCAGCAGAAGCACGTAAAGACATTTACCTGCAAAAGCCCACTGCGCTTACCATTCACGAAGGTCGTGCCCTTAGTAATGCGGTGCACAAACAAGGTTGCATTTTACAAATTGGTAGTCAGCAGCGTTCAAGTACACAATTTAGATACGCTGCAGAACTTGTAAGAAATGGACGGATAGGAAAATTAAAAGAAGTACTGATTGGACTTCCCAAAGATCCAAGTGGCGACATAGAACCTGAAATGCCCATTCCGAGCACTTTAAATTACAACGCATGGATTGGACCTACGCCGTATGTGTATTACACCGAAAAAAGAGTACACCCACAAAACGATTTTAGCAGACCGGGATGGATGCGTGGCGAAAATTATTGTGCGGGCATGATCACCAATTGGGGTGCACACCATATCGATTGTGCACACTGGGCTATGAACACTGAATATACGGGACCTAAAGAAGTATGGGGCAACGCCGTGTATCCAACATCGGGCTTATGGGATGTTATGGGTGATTTTACGAGCTATGGTTTATATGAAAATGGGGTAAAAATGACCATTAGCACCGAGCTTCCTAATGGTATCAAATACATTGGTACCGAAGGTTGGATTTTTGTAACCAGAGGTGCTTATAAAGCAAGTGCCAGCGATCCTGTGGTAGCAAGTGGTCAAAAGGCGTTAACGGCTAGTAATGAAAG
This sequence comes from Bacteroidota bacterium, assembly GCA_018971025.1. Taxonomy (GTDB): domain Bacteria; phylum Bacteroidota; class Bacteroidia; order Chitinophagales; family Chitinophagaceae; genus Sediminibacterium. The sequence goes on from JAGWVE010000072.1 coordinate 4,959, forward strand.
CATTATCACTTCTGTCATTGGTGAAAATGAGGTTAACCTCTATCGTAGTGACGAGCACCATGGCAACTGGCTGGATTGTGTTAAATCAAGAAAGCAGCCGATTGCCCCTGTAGAAGTAGGCCATAGATCCTGCTCAACTTGTATTGTGCATTCTATAGCCATGAAAACGAAGCGCAAACTATACTGGAATGCAACCGACGAAAGGTTTATCAATGATGACGAGGCCAATGGCATGTTAAATCGTCCACACAGAGCGCCTTATACCATTAAAGGACTTGCATAATGTATAACTAGTTCATTATAAATTCAGTATAAAAACAATGTGTAAAAAATACAAACTCGGTAAATTTTAATGATATTTGGCTAATAAACAATCATTGTATAAAAACCCAAGACTCGTGTTAAAGCAACTTTCTTTTCGTCTATTCGTATTTTCTCTATTTGTAATTATAGTGAGTGCAGCTTGTAGTAAAGGTGGTGGAACTAGCGGTGGTGGTGGTACCGTTACGCCTCCCACACCAACACCCACCGAAGAGGATATTGTTTTTACTTATGACATTGATCCGGGTGCAAATATTTACGCAGCACTAGGCGCTACACAAGATGTAAAAATTACCGTTACATCTAAAATGCCTGGCTCTGGTGTAACTACCGATATTGTTGTAAAAAAAGATTCGGATGGTTCTACCGTGTCAAGTTCAACACTGGCTGCAAGTTCATCAGTACCTATCACAGGAACGATATCTAATTTAGCAACCAACGTTGTTTGTACGGCTACTATTACATTAAAGTCGGTTACAAAAACAACCAACACAGCTACCAAAACATTTAAGATCGCCAGAAAATAATTTTTCTTAGTCTTTTATACAGCGTACACTAAATCCTGCAAGTCTGTTATTGTTTGATATGGTAAATGTACTAGGCGGAAAAATAACAAATGCTCTCGAAAACGTTGCATCCGTATAATCACTAGACCAGTAATGGTTTCCAGATCCTCTATCCGTAATGGTTCCGTTGCCATAGGCTAAGTATCCTGCTGCATGAATTTTTAGTACCGAAGTAAAATTATTGCTATACCCATTTGTATTTCTTACTGTAGTCCATTCTGTTGCATTTGGTAATCGCCAACCAGCGCCTAACTCAATGGTACAAGGGTCATTAGCAGGTTGCCAATCTTGTAATGGCTGCGTCCCAGAAGAAGTCCAAGCAGTAGGTGTTCTGGTGGTACCCGCATATTTATATCCTCTTTTATAATTAAACTGCCAGTACCATCCACTCGCGTCCTCAGTTGCATCAGTAGCAGAAGTTGCTTCATTCGTTGCGCCTAAATTTGATGTGATCCAACATTTACTTGCACCGCTAATCGTAGTTAAAACAGTTTTGTACGTAACTGTTTTATTAACTGGTGCAACGCCATCTGTTGTTACGTGATTCACCACAATATCATCGCCACAAACAAATGTTTTAGTTTTTTTTCCAGATGTTTGTAATCCTTCACCAGTACCAACTTTACCATTTGTATTTACATAGGTAGCAGGCACCACACTAATTTTACCATTAATAGTTAATTGAGCATGCGCTACTATTATAGAAAAAAATAAAATAAGTACACAAATAAATTGACGCATAAACTATTCATTAATAATAATAATCAAATTGGATTCTATCGCTTAACGTTAAACTATAACTAGCATTATTTGCGGGTGTGTACGTTAGCGTTACACCAACCAGTGAATACGCGGTATTACTAATTCTTACGCCATTGATAAACATCTTAAGTTTACTGTTTGCAGATTTTGTTTGTGTTAACGTAAACACAGTCTGAGAAGCGGTAGCAGAAAATTCATCAGATACTTCGCGCACCAAAGAATAATCGGTGCCATTAACAGCAGCAGAAACTGCACTTGTGCCATTTCCTTTTACAAGACCTGTTATCGTACCAACACCCGTTCCGCCATTTGCAACAGCAACTATACCGGTTAATTTACTAGCTGCTAGGCTCACAATTTTTGCATCGGTAATAGAACCATCCGCAATGGCAGTGCCAGCAATGGCAGCGTCTACATAGGTTTTAACAGCGTTTTGCGTAGGGAATAAAACATCGCTGGTACCCAGTGTTGTGGTAGCAGATTTATTCGCTGCATTTTCTTTAGCATTGAGCGCGGTTTGCGTAAGCGTGCTTATAGGTTTATTTACATCTGATGTATTGTCTACATTGTTGAGCGCTAAATTGGTTTTTGCGGCAGCGACAGTGTTAGCTCCTGTTCCGCCATTTGCAACAGCAACTATACCGGTTAATTTAGTTGCACCTAAACCAATAATTTTTGCATCGGTAATAGAACCATCTGCTATGGCTGTGGTTGCAATAGCTGCGTCTACATAGGTCTTAACTGCTTTTTGCGTAGGGAATAAAACATCGCTAACTCCAAGTGTTATGGTAGTAGATTTATTAGCGCTATTTTCTTTAAGATCAAGCGCCGTCTGTGTAAGTGTACTAATAGGTTTATTTATATCGGATGTATTGTCAACATTGTTAAGCGCTAAATTGGTTTTTGCTAAAGCTGCAGTGCTAGCGCCTGTTCCGCCATTTGTAATGGCCACTATACCCGTTAATTTAGTTGCGGCTACACTCGCAATTTTTGCGTTAGTGATAGAACCATCCGC
>JAGWVE010000073.1 GCA_018971025.1 Bacteroidota bacterium
AGTAATATTTTACGCAGTAGTATGCAAGCCGAAAAACTTGAAACGGTAACGCTTGAAAAAGAGCTTTCCATTGTGAAAGATTATTTGGCATTAGAGTCTATTAGATTTGAAACCCGGTTAAAGGTGGTGTATCATATTGATGAAGATACGCTGGACCAGCCGGTACCACCTATGATGCTACAAACACTTGTTGAAAACGCCATCAAGCATGGCATTGGTAAGCAAAGAGATGGTGGTGTTGTTGAAATATGTTCTGACTTTAAAAATGAACACCACGAGCTTATAATCAGAAATACAGGGTCTATGGATGGAGACATTGATACCAGTGGGTTTGGTATAAGTAGTACCAAAAATAGACTAGCGCTACTTTTTGGTAACAAGGCGCAATTTTCTATTCATAATATCGAGCAACATATGGTAGAAGCGGTCGTGAGCTTACCCATACTATCAAATAAAAAATAACAAACAACATGGCTATAAAAGCAATCATCATCGACGACGAAAGATTAGCGCGTAATGAATTAAAAAAGTTGTTATTGGATCATGCTGATATTGAAGTATTGGATGAGGCAACCAATGTAGACGAGGGTATCGAAAAAATAGAGCAGCACAATCCAGATCTAATATTTTTAGACATTCAAATGCCGGGTAAAACTGGGTTTGATTTACTGGCAGAAGTAGAGCGTGCGCCCAAAGTTATTTTTACCACAGCCTATGATGAGTATGCCATCAAGGCATTTGAGGTAAATGCACTTGATTATTTATTAAAGCCCATCGAGCCTAAACGTTTATCGGATGCCATACAAAAATTACAAGCCGAATTATTTAAAGAACAAATTGGTTTCCATGGCAACAACCGTGGTCCGTTAACGGAGCAAGATCAAGTGTTTGTGAAAGATGGAGAGCGTTGTTGGTTTGTGAAACTTGGTGAAATCAGGCTATTTGAGAGTGTGGGTAACTATGCTAAAGTGTTTTTTGCAGGCAACAAGCCACTCATATTAAAGTCATTGAATGCCTTAGAAGAGCGACTAGATGAACGGATGTTTTTTAGAGCCAATCGCAAGCATATCATCAATTTACGTTGGATTGACAAAATAGAACCTTACTTTAACGGTGGCTTAATTGTAGAATTAAAAGGCGGCGAAAAAATTGAGGTAAGTAGACGTCAAACTGTTAAGTTTAAAGAAATGATGAGCCTGTAGTCATCCAAACAATAATCTGTAATTTAGTTTACTATGAAAAAAATCAATATCCTGTTTGTAGGTTTAGTGCTTGCTGCATCTGTGCAGGCGCAAAACATCAATAAACTTATTAAAGAAAAAGAAGTAAGACGCATCGAAACAACCCTTGCTGCAGATGATATGCAGGGCCGCAGAACCTTTACACCGGGTATCGAAAAAGCAGCAGCATTTATTGCTGGTGAATTTGAAAAGACGGGTTTACAAACATTTAAAAATAGCGGCAGTTATTTACAGTCTTTTGCGATGGTACGTACAAGGTTTATCAGTGCTGCTGGAACTTTTGACGGGGTTGCACTCGATAAAAAAGATATTATCGTTGTAACAACGCAGCCTTCTGTTTCTATCAATGAAACTTCGGGATATGAAAAAATAAATATTGGTAAAACGGCCAATTTAATGAGTGAGGCTAGAAAGCTTGCAGGATTAAAAAAGAATGCAATTGTAATAGTGGACACTAGTTTTGCAAAAACATTTAGTGGATTAACCAGGCTAAAGTCTAATTTATTTAAGTCTGACAAATCTGTGGTGTTTGTATTAAGCGCTGTAACGCCTTCTAGCTATAGCATTGAAGCCAAACATGAAATTTCAGAAATGCCACTTGCCAATGTAGTAGGTGTATTACCTGGAAAATCTAGACCCGATGAAATTGTAATTTTTAGTGGACATTATGATCATTTGGGTATTACCAGTAAAGATAGAAATGGCAATGTGGTAACAGATTCTATTTTTAATGGCGCCAATGATGACGCTGCTGGTACCACGGCTATGATGGTACTTGCAAAATATTTTAAGGCCATAAACAACAATGAACGCACACTTGTTTTTGCTGCATTTACTGCTGAAGAAGTAGGTGGCTTTGGCGCTACTTATTTTTCTAATCAATTGGATCCGTCAAAAGTGATGGCCATGTTTAATTTAGAAATGATTGGTTCTGAAAGTAAGTGGGGTAAAAATTCTGCATTTATAACTGGTTACGAAAAAACCGATATGGGTAAAATTTTGCAGGCCAATTTAGAAGGAACTGATTTTACTTTTTATCCAGATCCGTATCCTGCTCAAAATTTATTTTACCGTTCAGACAACGCAACCCTTGCGAGACTAGGTGTTCCGGCGCATACCATCTCTACAACCAAAATTGATGTTGACCCTTATTACCATAAGGCAACCGATGAAATTGGCACCATTGATATTGAAAATATGACGCGCATGATTAAAGCTATTGCGCTTAGTGCACGTGGAATTATTAGTGGGAAAGACACGCCAACACGTGTTGATACCTCTGATTTAAAATAGAAAACAAGCCAACGTTACTACTATTTTGTATCCAGCGAATAAGGATGGATACTAGTATTGGCGTTGGCTTGTTAGTATTTTAATAATGGCTGTAAGCCATGTACAACCTAATAATGGCTGTAAGCCATGTACAACCTAATAATGGTTAAAAGGCCATGTCCAACCTACATTGGCGCCACTGCCTGATACGGCGTCATAAAAAGGCCAGCCATGCGCGGCACTTGCTGGCAAAAAGGATTTATCTATCCCAAAACCCCATCCTTGATCTTTTTGTGCTCCCAAAAAGTAAGACACCCTCGACATTTTTAATTGTCTAATAATAGCGTCTTGTGAGCTTCTTTTTATTTGATAATCGGCGCTAGCACTAACAGTATTCCCCGCCGAAGCCCTCATGGATGTAGTTAATGAACCTGTAAAAGTAATAGTGGCATTATTGTCCTCTTCAAAAATGGCAAAAACCTGTTCTTTGTTTTCTGCGGTCCAATCATCATCCCAAACAGCGTACAAACGAAGCCACTGTTTTTTGCGAATGGTCCCGCGCTCAAACTTTACTGAAATTTGATCTTCAAATTCAGTGATTTGTTGGTCTACTGGTTTTAGATAACCACTAACCCTGCAGTATTCAATTTCTGAACCACCGCCATTGCCGGTAAAACTAATTAGCCTGTCGTATTGGGCCTGACAAATAGCGTCGCCAACATAAACTCTATAAGCATCGGTGGGTGGAATATCAATTGGAATGACATTGCCCACATCCTGTGTTTGTATGGGTTCGATGCCGTTGATGCCAATAATTTGTGTTGGATGTGCAAATGCATATTCGTCATTGATAACAACGGTGTTGTAGGCAACTAGTTCACCATTTCGGTATACTGGTTGCACGCCTAGGGCTTCATCTGCCTCGGCACTGGCGGCTACTAGACTGGTAATAGGGCCGTAGCTATTGCCACCATTATCAAACTGGTCACTGTATGGGAAATAAATACTTACATCATCACTGCTAAACTCATTGCCACTCTGGTTGGTATTTGTACCAAGGCTTTGTACGGGCAGATGGTTGGTTTGTATTTTTACTAAAAAGGCTTGAAATGTAGCGTCGCCTTTTTTGTTGACAATGGTCCAAAATTGACTGGAAAAATCTGGTAGATTAACACCCCATTTACTGCATAAATCTTGAAACTTTTTGTTTTGCGGCAGTATACTTTTTGCAGGATTGATTAAGTCTTTTAATAAAACAGATTCGTCGGTGTAGGCTTTGGAATAAATGGCTGCATTAACGAGTGTAAGGTTGTTTTTTTGTTTGTACAGTTCTTGCAGTACAATGGTTGTTTTTTCCAAATTACTTACAAGTTCTATTTGATCATAGGTGATAGGCTTTTGGTACACTTTACTTTGATCTATGCCGCCTTCTTTGATATCAGCTGCATTTTTTTTACAACTAATGGTAGAAAACAATAGTAGTGCTAGCAAGCCTTTTTTTGCGTTCATTAACATGGTTCAGGATTTAGGATGAATTGAATTTTGTTGAATAGCTATTGGTGCAACTTATTCGATTCAACATCTATACATAGCAAGTGAAAACCGCATAATTATAAATACCATCTAGACAGGAACATGATTGCGCAATTGTTCTGATATTTTACGCAGGGGTAAAAAAAATTTACAAAAAAAATTACAAAAAAATAACCGGCCCGAAGGGCCGGTTATGGATATACAACAACTGCAAAAAATTAAAACTTATAACTAAGGCCTGCGCCCCAAAATGTATTGATATCGCTGTGTACGTCGTTTGAAAAGTCGGCACGAAAGCCTAAAAATACATGATCCGTAATGGCAAAATGTTGTTGCACTGCAACGCGGTATCCTAAGCCAAAATGATTTTCTGTTACGAGCACAGATTTTCGAATAATGCCTAAGTAAGGGTCGTTTAATAGACCAAAACTTTTTTCGGAAGTTGATTGTGTTACTCCAAAAGTAGGACCAACAGTAATACTAAATCCATCCATCGAATGTTTGAAAGGATGGTATTTAAATGTTGCCCATCCTGATGTTTTACTGGATTGACCATAACTTGAAACCTCTAACGTACCATCTGGATGTAAAATGTTTACAGGCTTTCTGATACCTGTTTCAAAATTGAGACCAACGCCTACTTGAAAAACAGGAAAAGGGCGCACCGATTTTTTAAATACCGATTTTTCTACAGCTACGAGTATGCCGTAACCTCTAATATCACCCGTGCCAAAAAAAACTTGCCCACTTGACAGATGTGCTGTGTACGTTGGCTTTGGCATGAATTTGCTTGTAAAGGTTTGAGCGCAGACATCATTAACAATGAATACACTTGCTGCAAACAGGGTTACTTGTAAAACTTTGTTGATTCGCATGGGGTTGGATTTACGTTATCAAATAGATGTTGAATACATCATTCACATCCACAACATATGTTGTTAAGTTATAACGTAAGCCTGTATTTCCCGCAGATTTAACAATTCATAAAAAACTGCGGGAAGTACTATAAATCAGTAGGATTATCCCGCAATTATTTTGCCCGATGCGTGTATCGCGGCACTCATTTCTTTAATGAGACTTGGGTCTTTTTCGATAGCGTTTCCAACAACAATCATGTTGGCGCCTGCTTTGCAGTTTAAGTATGCTTTTTCAGGGTCTGTAATGCCGCCACCAACAATGAGTGGAATATGGATAGAACCAGCTACAGCGCTGATCATAGCTTCTGTAATAGGTGTTTGCGCGCCACTGCCAGCATCCATGTAAATGAGTTTCATACCTAACATTTCGCCAGCCATTGCAGTGCACATGGCAATTTCATTTTTGTTGGATGGAATAGGGGATGCATTTGAAATATAAGAAACGGTGGTTGGGGCACCGCCATCAATCACCATATAACCCGTTGGCATGATTTCGAGCCCCGATTTTTTAACAAATGGAGCGCTAATTACGTGCTGTCCTATGAGTAATTCGGGGTTACGCCCTGATATTAAAGACAGGTATAACAAGGCGTCTGCGTATTTTGACACCTGCGATGGAGATCCAGGAAATAATATAACAGGGATCGTGCAAGACGCTTTTATTTGCTGTATACAGGCGTCTAAGTGGTTGGAAATCACCAAACTTCCCCCTACAAAAAAATAGTCCACTTTAGCCTCTAAACCTAATTGTACCAGGCGTTCTAGGCCCTTTGCATCTACTTTATCGGGGTCTATTAAGACCGTAAAAAGCGGGCGACCTGCTTTTTTGGATTCCAGTAGTTGTTGGTATACGTGTAGGTTCATGTAAGTAACTAGCTAAGTGCTTCTGCAAAAATGCAGAAAAGTTTTTGTTAAATGCAATTATCGGTCATTTGTTTGTGTTTTTTGCCCGCCAGTATCTTCCTTACTCCTTCATTTTCAATGACTCATGCAAAATACCCCTCAAACCCCTGTTTTTACTAAGGGAAAAAGCCCATACCAACCCTAAAAATATTTTTTTTGTTGCTAACATATGGGGGAAAATGGGTCAAATTCAGGCCTGATTTGAACTCCCAAAAAGTTCAAATTCCTTATCCACAACCTGTTAATATTTAGGGTGTTGTTTTCTGACGAGGTAAAGATATTTTCGTCAACCGCTTAACATTTCTGTTACTAGTAGGGAACCCATTAAATAATTCGTATAAATCGACATCCAGTATGGCTAACGCTCGCTCCAAGAAAGGCTTACAATTCAGCCGCCGATTCACCAAAGATGGTGTATCTCCTTTTGATCAATTTGAATATGATTACCGTGATAGCGTAATCAAAAATCCGAATGGTGAAAAGGTATTTGAAATGACCAACGTAGAAGTTCCAAAACAATGGAGCCAAATTGCTACGGATATCTTAGCACAAAAGTATTTTAGAAAAGCGGGTGTTCCACAACCAGATGGTACATTAGGTAGAGAAACGACCGTAAAGCAGGTAGCACACCGTATGGCAAATTGTTGGAGAGTATGGGGTGAACGCAATGGTTATTTTGCGGACGCTTCTAGTGCTCAAGTATTTTACGATGAACTCGTATACAGTATTTTAAACCAAGCTTGTGTGCCTAACTCGCCACAATGGTTCAATACAGGATTACACGAAAGCTATGGTATTACGGGTAAGCCACAAGGCCACTACTATGTAGATCATAAAGACGGCAAATTAAAGAAATCAAGCAATGCCTACGAGCGTCCTCAGCCGCATGCCTGCTTTATTCTAAGCGTGAGCGACGACTTAGTAAATGAAGGTGGTATCATGGATTTATGGACACGTGAAGCGCGTATTTTTAAATATGGTTCTGGTGTGGGTACCAACTTCTCTCAAATTAGAGGAGCGAACGAAAAATTATCTGGTGGTGGTTCTTCTAGCGGCTTAATGAGTTTCTTAAAAATTGGAGATCGTGCTGCAGGTGCTATCAAATCTGGTGGTACAACACGTAGAGCGGCTAAAATGGTTTGTTTGGATTTAGATCATCCAGAAATCATGGAGTTCATTAACTGGAAAGTTCAAGAAGAGAAAAAAGTAGCGGCACTTATTGCAGCTGGTTATGATAATAGTTACGAAGGGGAAGCGTATGCAACTGTTTCGGGTCAAAACTCAAACAACTCTGTACGTATTCCAAACTCATTTTTTAAAGCCTTACAAGAAGATGGCAATTGGGAATTAAAAGCACGTACCGATGGACGTGTTATGAAATCTATTCCTGCACGTCAAGTATGGGATGCGATTTCTGAAGCGGCATGGCGTTGTGCAGATCCTGGTACACAATACGATACTACCATTAACGAATGGCATACATGCCCTAAAGGTGGCCGTATCAATGCTTCTAACCCATGTTCGGAGTACATGTTCTTAGACAATACTGCATGTAATTTGGCTTCTATCAATTTACGTAAATTCTTCAATGAAGAAGACAA
>JAGWVE010000074.1 GCA_018971025.1 Bacteroidota bacterium
AACTGATTGCGGTCTAATAAATCCTGCAAATGAAATAAGGCGCCAGCTTTATGTCTGCAAATTTCTGATAAGTTATATGGGCAAGCACAACGAACCGATAAAAATTTTGGATTCTTAAATTGAGAGATGCTTACTTTATAAAAAGTAGCATAGCCATCATCCTTTACACGGAAATTAACATTGCCCATGAGGTCGTCATACTCAAGTAATTCTACATTACCCAAAGCATGAATTTTTTTACCTCTTCTGATTACCTCTTCGGTACCATTGTTATAAATATGTTTGACCAAGTAAGGAAGCGCCATAGTGCTGTTCTAAATTGCACCCTGTTTAAAAAGGGCAATTTGCGAAAGTACGAAAAAGCTGCTAATTGGCGCGTACTAAATCTCCGTTTTTGTAGATAGGAAGCACCGGAGCCACGTCTGCAGTAACACAGTAGGTTAAGTCGGCCTCTAAACCATAGGATGCCAAGCGGTGCCAATGGGTTGTTTTTTGTATAAACTGCGTGATATCTGATTTATGGAGTTTGTATAAATCATTTGCCATTAGTGAACTGTCACAATGAATGGTAAAATGATCTTTGATTTGCTCAATAACCGCACCTGCAAATAAAGCATCCTCGATATTTACGCGGTCTTTCCAGGCAGAGCAACCTAAAATTACGGGCTTATTTTGAGCGATAAGATATGCACAAACGGCAGAAATATTAGGAAAAGAACCTGTAATAATTTGATCGGCCCCATTGTTGAGTGCCATGTGCAAAAGCTTGGTACCATTGGTTGTGGTAAGCACCAGCGTTTTACCTTCAATAAAACTACGCGGATATTCGGCAGGTGAATTACCATATGAAAGTCCTTCAATAATTTTTCCATCACGCTCGCCAGCAGTAATGCCGCCAGTTGCTTTACCTACTTCAATGCATTTGTTTACATTGTCTACGGGTATGATACGGTCGGCACCATTGTACAGTGCTGTAGCAATGGTAGAAGTGGCTCTAAATACATCAATGACTACTACAATGCAATCACTTACATCGTAGAGTTCTAATAATTTAGGCGACAAAATGGTATGTAAATGTGGCTTAGGCTGATTCATGAGGCTGCAAATATAAAGCCAAATGAGTGAAAATAAAAAGGCCAGTGCATTTGCACTGGCCATAAAAAAGAACAGAGGGGCTATCCTTTTTTTGTAAGAATTAGAAGTTCGTTGGCATGCACTTCGGTGACATATTTTTTTACCCCATTTTTATCGGTGTAATTACGATTCACGAGTTTGCCATCAATGGCTACTTCGATACCTTTTACTAAATATTTTTCGGCTATTTCGGCAAGCTTACCCCAGGCTACTACAGAGTGCCACTGTGTTTCGGTAACTTTTTCGCCGTTGGCGTCTTTGTAAATTTCGTTGGTAGCTAAATTGAGGTTGGCTACTTTACGACCGCCTTCGATGTTGATAATTTCGGGTGTTTGACCTAAGTGCCCAATGAGCTGGACCTTGTTTTTAATTGCATTCATAATTAACTGTTTTCATATTTGCGATAAACAAATAGAAACAATAATTACAGGTATGCAATCTGGCAAGCGCCAATCAAGTATAAATTCTAATTACTAGAAAGCATTATTACGCAAAAGGGAACTTTACCACTTTAGCTTTTACAAGCGTATTTCTAATGTCAATGTAAATTTCAGACCCAACAGCAGTATGGGCTGTTGCCACGTAACCCAGTCCCACAGCCTTCTGTAGACTTGGTGCTTGTGTACCACTGGTAACTTTACCAATGGTTTCACCTGCTTCATTTTTAATGATGTAATCGTGTCTTGGAATACCTCTATCAATCATTTCAAAGCCTACTAATTTTTTAGTTACGCCTGCAGCTTTTTGCTTTTCAAAAAATGATTTATTGGTAAAATCTTTGGTGAATTTTGTAATCCAACCAAGTCCTGCTTCGAGTGGAGAAGTGGTATCATCAATATCGTTTCCGTATAAACAAAATCCTTTTTCTAAACGAAGCGTATCACGTGCACCAAGTCCAATGGGCTTAATGCCTTGTGGCGTTCCAATTTCAAAAATGGCATTCCAAATTTTATCTGCAGCGCCATCGCTGTCTTCAAAATAAATTTCTACCCCACCAGATCCTGTGTACCCTGTTGCACTCACAAGTACATTTTCTACGCCCGCAAAAACGCCTTTGGTAAATGTGTAATAAGGGAGGTTTACGATATCCATGGAAGTGAGTGGTTGCAAAATTTTTGCTGCATTAGGACCTTGTATGGCAAGCAAACAAGTTTTATCGCTAATATTATGCATTTCTACACCCGCGGTATTTTTTGAAACAATCCAGTTCCAATCTTTTTCAATGTTAGATGCATTTACAACAAGCATATAAACTTTGTTAGCCTCGATACAGTATACAAGTAAATCATCTACGATACCACCGTTTTCGTTTGGCAAACAACTGTACTGTGCATGCCCGTTTGTAAGTAACGATGCGTCATTAGATGTTACGCGCTGAATTAGGTCTAATGCACCCGCTCCTTTTAAAATAAACTCTCCCATATGACTTACGTCAAAAACACCAGCATTGGTTCGGACAGCTGCATGCTCATCATTGATGCCTGTATAACTAATAGGCATATTATAACCAGCAAATTCAGCCATTTTAGCACCCAGTGCTATATGTTTTTGCGTAAACGGAGTGTTTTTCATAGCAGTACATTAGATTGCTGCAAAAATAAGGGGTTTACAGGGAATCCTTGCCAACAATTGATCAAGATTGAAACCTAGAAACCACTAGTTTAATTGCATCAAATCCTACCGCAATGGCTTTAAGCGTATCTGAAACTCCCGATGCTGCTTTTGTTGAATTTCGTTTTAAAGTATCTTTTGTTTTATCGAGTTGCTTTTTAATATCGTCTGCTTCTTTTTGTTTTTGCTCCCAAGTTTTTTTAAGATCATTTTCGATTTTTTCCTTTTCGCGTTTCAATTCTTCGAGTCTAGATTTTAACGCCTCAGGATCTTCAGTATCATTTGATTCACGCACACCATCTACACGCTCTAAACCTGTTGGCGTCATGATGTATTCTACGTCATGATCATAATCAAAGGCTTCTGTATCTTGGTCACGATCCCAATCATCTCCATCAAATCCATCATTCATAATAAATCCTGAATGCGTTTCTGAACGGTACCCATTTTTATTGATGCGCACATTTACTTGCGCCCATCCTTTATTGGTAATTTTAAAACGCTTTCCCACGGGAACCGCAAGGGTCATGATAACATGCTGGTTTCTAAATTTATCGGTTTTGTTAATGGCAATACCTTTGTCTAAAAACAATGTGCTGTCTTGTTGATTGAGGTCAAAATTAATTTTGCTGGCTAGACGTTCTGCTTCCGCTACTGTTTTACCATTACTGATGCGCACATATTTAACTTCAAAACTATCTGACGTCGATTTTACAATGCGTACACGCAAGTTTCTTACATATACGGTATCGTTATCAATAAAATTAAAGGGTTCTATTTTTAACCAAGAATGATTGTAGTATTTAAGTTTTTGTTGCGCACTTACTTCTAAGTAATTCACTTTTGCATTGGGAAGTTTATAGACTTCTTCTTGAGGTTCATTTTGTTTAGAAAAACTTTTGGTAAGGGTTGCAAAAAAGAGTGGGATAAATATCCAGCTTAGTGCCCATAATGACCAAAAGCCTCCGCGGACCCAAACATTTGCTTTTTTAATGCCCGCAATTTTTCTGATGATAGCAGTAACAATTCCAATAACTGGAACCCAGATAAAAAATATAATAATCGCAAAGGCATACCAGTTGTGTGCTCCATCTTCTAATATAAATCGGCGTAATGGAAGTAAGCCGGTAGCAACAACACCCACACCAAATAATGCGGCTAGTATTGAAATGGTGATGATCCCTAAAACAAAATATACAAAGGCTTTAAATAATATGGTAATGGCACGACCTGCAAAATGCAAGCAACCTCCGCGCTGCGCAGGCTCTGGCGCTGTGTTAGCAGCAGTTGTAGTTGCTTGAGATTCATTTGTTTTGGTTTTATTGTACATGTTAGAACCCCAGCTTTGTGCCCTTTTACCAAAACCTTCCATATCGGTTTGAATGGTATTTTTTATGCTATTGATATCTACTTTTTCGCCACGCATTTCTAATTTATCGGCAGTGGTTCTAGCTTCAGGAAGCACCAACCAAAGTACGATGTATACAAAAACAGCACTTGGGCTAAATGTTAATTCAATAAAATTAGGAAAGTCATCAAATTCCCAAAATTGAAACAAATGAAAATGATTCCAATTAAATACGAGGAGTATGGTAGGGACTAAAAATAAAAGTCGAATGATACCAACTCTTACACCAAAATAATTAGACAAGCCTGCACATACACCGCCAATCATTTTAGTTTCTAGGTCTCTAAACAATCTTTTACGAATACCGCCTACTTGCCTTGCAGAAGTATTAGGAACTGCTATCCATAAGAGTACGTAAGCAAAAAATGAAATACCAAATAATAGTATCCATAATACACGCACAAGTAGTGGGTCTAATTTTAAATAATTAGCTATACCAGCACACACACCACCAATCACTTTGTTTTGCTCGTCGCGGTAGAGTCTTTTTGAATCTGCTTCATTGTCTGAAAACTGCTCCTGGTTTGTGTTTGCACTGTTTGCATTAGTGTTTGCTTCAAAACCATCCTGTGCTTCAAAATCGGCGGGACGTCCAATACTTTCGATAATTAAACGCATGTCTTCTTCCGTAATGCATACGGCACCTTTTTTTAAACGGTCGTCACATAATTCTGCGATCCGGCATTCGATGTCGTTGATAATTTCGTCGCGGCCTTCTTCGGCGTCAAAATATTGACGTAAACTTTGGATGTATTGTTTTAAAGTTTCGTAAGATGCTTCCTCGATAGGGAGGATACGACCTTGGAAATTTATATTGATTACTTTTTTCATGGATCAAAATTTTAAGCAGTTACGCCTCGGTGTTAGGGGTTGTTGGTTGTGTTAATAATGAAACGGCATTTGCCATATCGTTCCAAGTTTGTAATAAAACAGAAAAAGCTTCTTTGCCTGCATCTGTCATTACAAAATATTTACGTGGTGGTCCACTCACACTTTCTACCCATCTATAATTTAATAAACCCGCATTTTTGAGCCTGGTTAGTAGTGGGTACAAAGTCCCTTCTAGAATATGCAAATTGGCTGTTTTCATTTGGTCAATAATATCACTTGGATATACTTCACCTCTATTAATGATAGACAGGATGCAAAATTCTAAAACCCCTTTCCGCATTTGCGATTGTGTGTTTTGAATATCCATTGCTGTTGATTGAGACACAAAGATGGAGATTTATTTAGTACTATGCAAAACATAGTACTAAATATTTTTGACACGTAGTGGCAAAAAATATCCAAATAACTGATTATCAGTTATTTGGATAAATAAATCTTTTTCAAATAAAATTCTGAATCGCCGCCATTTCGTAAAAATCAACCAAAATCTACCCTTAAATCACCACCAGTTCGTAAAAATCGTCCGGTTGTAGGTAGGTATTGGCGAGTCTTTGGAGCTCCTGAGGAGTCACCGATTTGATGGTTTCGATGCTCTTATAAAAGTAGTTTTCGTCTAATCCGTTTAGTACATAATTTTTCCAGCGGCCAATCAACTGAAAAGGACCATCTAAATCACCTAGTAGTGAGCCAATCATATAATTACGTACCAAGTCCAGTTCTTCGATATCCACTAATTCATTTCGGAGTAGCTCCATTTCTTTTAGTACTTCTGTTATGGTTGCCGTGCAAACATCACGGCCGGCTTCGGTACTAATCATCCATGCACTAGCGTGTACATGGTTTTGAAAATAACTATGAATGCCATAGGTATATCCTTTGTCTTCTCTGATATTACTCATGAGTCGAGAACCAAAAAATCCACCAAAGAGTGTGTTGAGTACATGTGCTTTTTGAAAATCAGGATGGTGTCTATTTGGAAAAGGTCTGGCCATTCTAATAGCGCCTTGCACACCATTTTCATCATTGATAATTTCCACTTTTTTTTGTGCGGCGGCTACAATAGGATGCTCCACCACAACAGGTGTATCTGCGTGCAAAGGTAGTGTACCAAAGGCTTTGTTAAGCATGGCTTCATAACCAGTTGGCATTTTGCCGGCTACAAAAATTTTACAAGAGCCGTTTAAATAATACTGTTTGTAAAAAGCTTTTATGGCATCTGTGTTTAGCGCGTCATAATCTTCTGCGTTGGAATAGGTACCGTATGGATGGTTGATGCCAAATAAATATTCATCAATTAATCGGTTGGCAATAAAATCACATTTTTGCAAATTAACAGACAAACGCTGTTTTTGATTTTGAATATAGATCGCTAATTCTTCTTCAGGAAAAATACTGGTTTCAATAATTTCACGCACCACTGGAAGTAAGGTTTCCAAATGTTTACTTAAACAGTGTAGGGTAATACTAGCCGTTTCATTGTAGCAACTTCTATTTAAATAGGCACCATGAAATTCAAAAAAATCATTGATTTGATAGGCCGTTTTAGAAGTAGTGCCGTTTTTGATTAAAAAATTAGTGGTAGCGGCCACCATGGGCTGCTTATCATACCAGTTGCCTGCGTCAAAAACCCATTCTACCATCACCACATCTTGTGCGCCTGCGTTCATGGCATATACCGGCACTTTATTGTCCAGTGTAAACCGGTCACAATTTTTTAGTTGCAAATCAAAATGAACCGCCTCTTCTATCGTTGGAATTATTTTTCTATCTAACATGTCATTTTTTATTGAGCGTGATACAAGAGTGTATTTGAATTGCTATGATCAAAAATTGAATTGGCATATGCATGAATATCGTCAATACCAATGGCTTGGTATTTTTGAAATTCGGTATTCATCATACCCGCGTCACCAAGTAATTCATAAAGCGCAATACTACTGGCTCTACTCATCACACTCATGTCTTCAAAAGCAATCACACTCTCTGTTCTATTGATTACTTTTTGTAATTCTTTTGCTTCAATTTTTGTTGCTTTTAATTTTTCGATTTCTTCGTCTACCGCCTTCACTGCATTTTCCATAGAAACACCTTTTACAAGCTTCCCATCAACGGCTACAAGACCTGCATCTAAACTTCCAAAATGATAACAATCGATGCTAGAAAAATATTGTTTTTCTTTTACGAGTGTCTGATACAACCTAGACGCAGCGCCACCTCCCAGTATTTCAGTTAGTAAATCTGCGGCGTAATAACCTGGCGATAACCTGGCGTCCATATGCCATGTTTTTACAAAAGCATCGAGCGG
>JAGWVE010000075.1 GCA_018971025.1 Bacteroidota bacterium
CTCGCATTAAAAAACCCCGTCACTTTCGTGACAGGGTTTGTGCCCAGAACAGGAATCGAACCTGCACTACCTTGCGATAACCAGATTTTGAGTCTAGCGCGTCTACCAGTTCCGCCATCTGGGCCTTTGTATTAGGCGGGGTGCAATATTACAAGATTCTGTGTTTTTTGCCAAAAGAAACACACTTAAACAGCCATAAACCATCACAATTGCGGCTTATTGGAGCTCATCCGCAATTCGGTCTAGGTATTTCTTTTTAAAATAATAGTCTTTTATTGGCAGCATTGCTTCTTTTGGGGTAATACCCATTTGATAACTTTCCAGCAGCCCTTTAATAGGTTCGTAAATGTCATCTTCTAGTTGTTTAAGTTGTAGGCGTAAAGCGTCTTTTTGGACATCGTCCGTTACTTCCATTACCTGCTCGTTTAAATCCATGACCTCCATTAAAAAATGGGGAGGGAGTTGGTAGTTTTCATTAACGCTTAAGAGCTCGTTAATTTCTAAAATATAGGGTAACACTAGCGCCGGATCTTTTAATACTTGTAGTGCTTTATTGGCCATCGATGATTGTGCTAGGGCCTCAGCCTGTTCTTCTGCGCTGGCGTTTGCAAAAAAATCAGGGTGGAACTTTTTTTGCAGCATCAAATACTTTTTTGAAACCACCGCAGGGTCTGGAAAAAAGCTTACTGGTATTTCAAAAAGTTCAAAATAATTCATAGTCCCTAAAATTACAATTCTTTATAAATACAAGTAATAATCTTTTAAATAGGATGTAAACGCAGGTGTGTAACTGTCGTTTTCTTTAATCACAATCGACGTTTCTGAGGCCTCCATAAAGGCGGTTTTGCTAAATATATACATCACCCTAAACGGAGCATGATTGGGGGTTTGCTGTACCACTGTTTTATGTGCTATACTAAAGCCATGTGACTGTGCAAGCGTCTCAACTTCATTTGCTCTTGCAAATGGTAAGAGAATCGAAAAACTGCCAGCAGGTTCCAATAAATCATCAGCACAAGTAAACAAAGTTTGAAGGGTAAGCGTGGTGCTATGCATAGCCTGATTTTTTAAGGCGTGCTCGCTTTTTAAATCATTTTCAAAAAAAGGAGGATTGGAAATAATGTGCTGGTATTTTTTACCGCTATAGTTTTTAATATCTATGTTGTGCACCTGAATATTAAAGTTGCTAGCAGCTGCATTTTGAGCTGCCTGCGTGGCTGCGGCAGGGTCTAATTCTACAGCGTCAATAAATGCGCCGGGTAATTTTTGAGCAAGCTGTAAAGACAATAAGCCAGTGCCCGTTCCAATATCTAAAATAGTAGTAGGTGGGTTACTTGTTAATTGATGCGCTACCCAGGCGCCAAACAGGCATGCGTCTGTGCATACCTTTAGCGCGCAGTCCGATTGCCAAACTGTAAATTGTTTAAACGCAAAATAGTTATTGGACATCTGTTACGATGCTTAGTCTGCAAAGCTTGCAGCTATGTACTCACTATTTAAGCGCGCAATATTGGTGATTGAAATTTCTTTAGGGCAAGTAGCTTCACAAGCACCAGTATTGGTACATGAACCAAAACCTTCTTTATCCATTTGTGCTACCATGTTTTGTACCCTTGTCGTACGCTCTGGTGCACCTTGTGGTAATAAGGCGAGGTGAGAAACTTTTGCACTTAAAAATAGCATAGCAGAACTGTTTTTACAAGCTGCAACACAGGCGCCACAACCAATACACATTGCTGCAGCAAAAGCATCATCTGCTTTTTGCTTTTCGATAGGTAAGGTATTACCATCTACGGCATTACCGGTGTTAACGCTAATGAATCCGCCCGCCTGGATAATTCTGTCAAAGGCAGAACGGTCTACCATTAAATCTTTGATTACTGGAAACGCATCGGCTCTCCATGGCTCTACTACAATTGTATCACCGTCTTTAAAAGCACGCATGTGTAATTGACAAGTTGTATTTGCTTGCCAAGGACCATGTGGTTTACCATTAATATACATAGAACAAGATCCGCAAATACCTTCTCGACAATCATGATCAAAGGTTACTGGATCATCTCCATCTTTAATCAATTGTTCGTTGAGCACGTCAAACATTTCTAAGAAACTCATTTCAGAAGAAATATTTTCTACACGGTACATTTTGAAAGCACCTTTTGTATTTTTATTTTTTTGTCTCCAAACTTTAAGGTTCAGATTCATATTGTAATGTTCCATTGCAAGAAATTTGAAAAGTTGATAGATCGTTTGCTAATGATTATTTGTAGTTACGTTGTGAAGGTTTAATCACTTCGTACTTTAATTCTTCTTTATGAAGTTCCCAATTGTGTTCGCCTTTAAACTCCCAAGAAGCAACATACATGAAGTTTTCATCGTCTCTCAATGCTTCTCCATCTTCTGTTTGATATTCTTCTCTGAAGTGACCACCACAACTTTCGTTACGGTTAAGTGCATCGATACACATGAGTTCACCTAGTTCAATAAAGTCGGCAACGCGGTTGGCTTTATCAAGCTCTGGATTCATTTCATTAATCTCTCCAGGAATTCTTACGTCGCTCCAGAATTCTTTTTTAAGCGCTTGCACTTCTGCAATGGCTTGCTTTAATCCTTCTGCGTTACGTGCCATACCGCACTTGTCCCAAATAATTTTTCCTAAACGCTTGTGGAAACTTTCTACGGTTTGCGTTCCTTTAATGCTCATTAATTTTTCAATTCTAGCAAGCACCGCTTTTTCAGCTTCTTCAAATGCAGGGTGATTGGTATCTACACCTTTGCTATAAATTTCGTCTGCTAAATAATTACCAATGGTGTAAGGGATAACAAAATATCCATCAGCTAAACCTTGCATAAGTGCACTTGCACCAAGGCGGTTAGCGCCATGGTCACTAAAATTAGCTTCACCTAATGCATATAAACCTGGTACTGTAGTTTGTAATTCATAATCTACCCAAAGACCACCCATCGTGTAGTGTACAGCAGGGTAGATGCGCATGGGTACTTCATATGGATCTTCGCCAGTAATTTTTGCATACATGTCAAATAGGTTGCCGTACTTTTCTTTTACAACCTCTTTACCCAATGCGATGATCGTTTCTTTACTTGCGTTTTCTATACCTTGTTTACCCACTTCAATTTTACCATAACGTTCAATGGCTGCAGCATAATCTAAGTAAACAGCTTGCTTAGAAGTACCTACACCATAACCCGCATCACATCTTTCTTTGGCAGCTCTTGATGCCACGTCACGTGGTACAAGGTTACCAAATGCAGGATATCTGCGCTCTAAATAATAATCTCTTTCTTCTTCAGGAATATCTACGGCTTTGCGCGTTTCATTTAAATTTTTAGGAACCCAAATACGTCCATCGTTTCTGAGTGACTCAGACATTAACGTTAATTTAGATTGATGATCGCCACTTACCGGAATACAAGTAGGGTGAATTTGTGTGAAGCATGGGTTGCTAAATAATGCACCCTGACGATGTGCTTTCCATGCAGCTGTAACGTTAGAACCCATGGCGTTGGTTGATAAATAAAATACGTTACCATAACCACCCGTACATAATAATACCGCGTGACCAAAATGCTTTTCTAAATTACCAGACACTAAATCACGTGCAATAATACCTCTTGCTTTACCATCAATTTTTACTACTTCTAGCATTTCATGACGGCTGTACATTTTTACATTACCTAGTGCCACCTGACGCTCTAAGGCTTGGTATGCACCAATGAGTAATTGCTGACCTGTTTGGCCCGCAGCATAAAACGTACGTTGTACTTGTGTACCACCAAAACTACGGTTGCTTAATAGTCCTCCATATTCACGTGCAAAAGGAACACCTTGTGCCACGCACTGATCAATAATATTTACACTCACTTCTGCAAGGCGGTGTACGTTTGCTTCGCGCGCACGGTAGTCACCACCTTTGATAGTGTCGTAGAATAATCTAAAAACGCTATCACCATCGTTTTGATAGTTTTTAGCAGCATTGATACCGCCTTGTGCAGCAATAGAGTGCGCACGGCGTGGAGAATCCTGAAAACAAAATGCTTTAACCTTGTAGCCAAGTTCTCCTAAAGATGCGGCAGCAGAAGCACCAGCTAAACCGGTACCTACAACAATCACTTCTAGTTTACGTTTATTGGCCGGGTTAACAAGTTTGCAATGTCCCTTGTAATCTTCCCATTTTTTTTCAAGGTTGCCGGCAGGTATTTTTGAATTAAGCATATGCTTAGAAATTTAAATTGAGTGATAATTAATTGATCCAACCAAAATAAAAGCTGAGTGGCATCAGTGCAAATAATAAAGGCACGATGATAGCAAAGCCTACGCCCACACAGTTGATTAAACCACTAATTTTTTTATTGTGAATGCCTAAAGTTTTAAAGGCACTGCTAAAGCCATGTAATAAGTGATACGCTAAAGAGCCACACGCTAATACATACAGCGCAACAATGAGTGTATTGCCTACAAAAACGTTTCTCATTTCGGCATATAAGTTATGATGCATAACACCATTGTACTCTACTTCGGCAAGTGGTTGAATATTTCCAATTCCACCAAGTCTACTAGGCGTCCAAAAATGATAAATGTGCATTACTAAAAACATAAGAAGGAGTGTGCCTAATATAGCCATACTTCTGCTATACCATTTACTTCCGTCGGCGTAAGCAACTGCATAACCAATACTTCTTTTCTTACGATTTTCTAAGGTTAATAAATAACCCTGAAAAATGTGTAAGAAGAAACCAGCAAAAAGGCCAATCTCTAAAATTCTTGGAAGCACATTGCTACCCATAAAATGCGCAGCTTTGTTAAACATTTCTCCCTGATCGTTTGGATCATACGCAGCAGCCCAAATGCAAGCATTGAGTCCCACATGCACAATTAAAAAGAGAACTAGAAAAATTCCGGTAAAACCCATCACCAATTTTTTACCAACCGATGATGTAAAGACTTGTTTCCAGGTCATAATGAACGTTTTGTGTTTTTAAAATCGCTGCAAAAATAGCACAGGAAACGATGCCTTTCTCTAATCGAGCAACTTTTTTCGCAGGACTAATGCACATCTTTAAACAGCCTAATGGCCGTTTACATAAAAACAGGCCCTTTTAACCGGCAAGAACTGTACTTTTGACCCATGTTTAAGTTATTGGGTATTTTATGGAATAGTTTTAGAATGGCGGTTCAAGAACTTAGGGTGAATAAGCTCCGAACTTTCCTTTCTTTATTTGGTATCACCATTGGTATTTTTTGCATCATTGGTGTACTTGCTACAGTAGACAGTTTGGAGCGTAAAGTGCAAACCGATATCAAAGCATTTGGTAACAATACTATTTATATAGACAAGTGGAGTTATGCCGGCGGACCGGATTATCCTTGGTGGAAATTTGTAAAACGCCCGGTACCAAAAATTGAAGAGATGCGTTTTGTAAAAGCAAAATGTGACCTCGCAGCCAACACTTCTTTTTTTAGTTCTACAAATGTAAATGTTAGTTATAAAGACAATATTTTAAGCGGCGTAAGTTTGTATGGCATTACCGAAGATTTTAACAATATACAAACCCTAGAAATCGCTGCTGGACGCTATTTGAACGAATCTGAATTTACGCGTGGCACAACGTCTACGGTGATTGGAAATTTAATAGCCGATGAATTATATGGAGGTGCACAAAAAGCGGTAGGAAAGCAAATTACCTACAACGGAAAGCATTTAAATATTGTGGGCGTAATTAAAAAACAAGGCCAAAGTTTTATTGGTGGATTTAATTTTGATGAATGTTTAATTACAACTTACCGTTATTTTTCGGGGGTATACAATCCGGACAATACCAATCCATTTATTATGGTGCAAGGTAAGCCTAATGTATCTTCTGCAGCACTTGCCGAAGAGTTGCGTGGCGTGATGCGTCAACTCCGCAGATTAAGCCCAAGTACCGAAGACAATTTTTCTTGCAATGACGTGGCTCAGTTTAGTGAAGTAGTGGGTGGCTTTTTTGGTAAAGTTACCGCTGGCGGATGGGCTATTGCGGGATTAAGTTTAATAGTAGGTGCTTTTGGCGTGGCCAATATTATGTTTGTAACTGTGCGCGAAAGAACCAGTCAAATTGGGCTCAAAAAAGCCTTAGGCGCAAAACGACGTACCATATTAACCGAGTTTTTACTAGAGAGCGCTTTCCTATGCATATTGGGTGGCCTTTTTGGATTGTTACTGGTTTGGTTACTAGCAATGGGTTTAAGTGCCGTGCTACCGTTCCCTATTTTTATCGCGCCTAATATTGTATTTTTGGCGCTAAGTATTTGTATTATTTTGGGTATCGTATCCGGAATTATTCCAGCATCTATTGCTGCAAAAATGGATCCGGTGGTTGCCATTAGAACCAAATAATTAGAACCAGTATTTATGGCGGTAACCATTTTAGCAATCGAATCTTCTTGTGACGAAACATCTGCATCTGTATGTGTAGATGGTGCTATTTTATCCAACTTTATTGCCAACCAAACCGTGCATGAAACCTATGGTGGTGTGGTGCCAGAACTTGCAAGTAGGGCGCACATGCAAAATATTGTACCGGTTGTTGATACGGCTTTGCAAAAAGCATTTCCAACAATTTCATCACGGGCAGAGCGCCTTCAGAAGCTTGATGCCATTGCGTTTACGCAGGCTCCTGGTTTAATTGGAAGTTTATTAGTGGGCGCACAGTTTGCAAAATCATTGGCGCTCTCTTTACAAAAACCACTCATTGCTGTGCATCATATGCAGGCGCATGTGCTGGCTAATTTAATTCCGGAAAACCGTCCAAGTTTTCCATTTTTATGTTTAACCGTTAGTGGTGGTCATACCCAAATAGTACTCGCCAACAGCCCAACCAATTTAAAAATTATTGGTGAAACCATCGACGATGCAGCGGGCGAGGCTTTTGATAAA
>JAGWVE010000017.1 GCA_018971025.1 Bacteroidota bacterium
CCTATTTTGAATTACTTGAAAAAAAATAACAATGAAAAATAAAGTACTATCATTTTTGCTCATCAGCAGTTTAATATGCTTTGGCTCTTTGGCACATGAATTTTGGATTGCGCCATCTGCATACATGGTTAAGTCTAATGAAACGTTTACAATGAACTGTTACGCAGGTGAAGATTTTAAGCAAGCTATTTGGGCGAATCGAAAAGAAAGAACCCAAAGTGTAACTCATTTCTTTAATAAAGGAAGTTTGGACGTTACTGCCGATTTTATTGGACGCGATTCTGTACCAGTTCCAATGCATATACAAAATTCAGGTAATCATTTATTTGCTTTTAGATCAAAACCTTCTTATATAGAAATGAAAGGTCCAGCTTTTAATGCTTATTTAAAGGAAGATGGTATCACAGATATTTTGCAATATCGAATTCAAAACAGATTGTCTGCAAACAAGTCGAGAGAATTTTATCAGCGCTGTGCGAAAGCGCTCTTACAGGCAGATGGTATATCTGACAGCACTTATGCAATTAATACGGGTATGCCACTAGAGATTATTCCATTGGAAAATCCGTACCAATTAAAGTCTGATAAAATCAATGTGTATTTCGAATTTAAGGGAAAGCCTTTAGTCAATTACCAGGTTAGAACCTGGTGTGTAAAAGATGGTAAGCTAATCGTGAAATCTTTTTATAAGACAAATGACAAGGGTATTGCTGTGCTTCCTGTTAAAGACTCTGGCGAATGGATGATTTCGGTAGTAAAAATGATATCCTATACGGATACATTAAAAGCGGATTATGAAAGCTTTTGGGGTTCATATACCTTTTATAAAAAATAAAATTTAGTTGAAGGCATTTGATTTTATATTTAAATTGTAGAAATATAGTTTATATATGAAATGGATGCCTTCTCTTTTGTTTTTTTTATTGGTTACTGTAGCTGCTGCACAAAACATCCATAAGCCAGTAGTAGAAAATCCAATTCTTAAGGGGTTTTATCCCGATCCTTCTATTTGTAGGGTAGGGGAAGATTATTATTTAGTAACATCATCATTTGAATACTATCCGGGTATTCCTATTTTTCATAGTAAAGACCTTGTTCATTGGGAGCAAATTGGACATGTTTTAGACAGGCCTAGTCAACTCAATTTAGATAGTATACGCGTTTCTGGGGGTGTATATGCGCCAACCATTCGTTACCATAAAGGTGTTTATTACGTTATCAATACGCTTATTGGTAAAGGCGGTAATTTTTATGTGACCGCAACAAATCCTGCTGGCCCTTGGTCTGATCCTGTTTTCATAAAAGATGCACCAGGTATAGATCCTTCACTGTTTTTTGATACAGATGATAGAGTGTATTACACAGGTAATGGAAGACCCGTAGAAAATACGCCGGATTCTAAAAAGCGTCATATCTGGCTTCAAGAGTTTGACATTAAGCAACAAAAATTAATTGGTGAGAAATCAATTATTTTGGTAGAAGGAGCGCTACATGAAGCACAAAGTGCCGAAGCGCCACATATCTATAAAAAAGATGGTTATTATTATTTAATTATTGCAGAAGGGGGTACTGGAGAAAATCATGCAGTTACTGTTTTTAGGAGTAAAAATATAAGAGGCCCTTATGAGTCAAATAAAAAAAATCCAATATTAACACACCGTAATTTGGGTAAAAATTATCCGATTGCTTGCACCGGTCACGCAGATATTGTGGATACGCAAAATGGAGAGTGGTGGATGGTTTTGCTGGGTGTTAGACCTTATGGTGGGTTCCATTACAATTTAGGAAGAGAAACTTTTTTAACCCCTGTGGGTTGGGAAGAAAATTGGCCAGTGGTAAATCCAGGTATTGGAAAAGTATTGTTTAGTCAGGCTGGCCCTAATTTGCCCATTTTTAATATCAAAAATCAACAAGCAGTAGATGATTTCAATGCAGATACTTTAGCATTTGCATGGAATTTTTTAAGAACGCCTCGTAATAAGTTTTGGTCTTTGCAGGAAAAGAAAGGAGCACTTCGTATACATTTATTACCTGAAAAGATAACACAGCTTGTATCTCCAGCATTTATTGGCAAAAGACAGCAAGACACTAGCTTTGAAGCTTCTTGTAAATTTTCTTTTGTGCCCAAACTTGAAAATGAAACCGCCGGTCTTGTTGTATTTATGAACAACGATTTTCATTTTAGATTTGAAAAAACAATGCGCAATGGAGTAGGACAAATCATTGTAACAAAAAGGCATGCGGGTATTGAAACCATTTTAGCTAGTGTTCCATCTTCAAATCCTGAATTAGCATTAACGGTTTTTGCCAATGGACAATCGTATGGTTTTAGGGTAAAAGAAGGCGCCAATGCCGTAAAAACAATACTTGCTAATGTAGATGGCAGAACCCTAAGTAGAATTAATGCAGGAGGATTTACGGGTACTTATATTGGCATGTATGCGAGCAGTAACGGTCTAGCATCAAATAATTATGCCGATTTTGACTGGTTCAGATACAGTAAAAAGTAGCCCTCTTTAAAAAGGTGAATGGTACCTGCCTGTTTTTAAATTACTGGATGAAAAGCCTCTGTACATAAAAGAAATTTCAAAAGATCTTGCAGACATAGATCCGCTTTTTACCGACGACACGTTTACATCATAAGAAAAACCAAATTGAAAGGCATTATAGTTATAGCCTACATAAGGTATAATGGCGTTTCCTATTTTATAGAACATGCCAAGATTTAACATTCTTAACTGCTCTGAATTAAAATCGTTCGCATTTTGAACGAGCCCAAAACTTGTGCCAATGGAAGTATTTGATGTGCCATTTTGAATCATATGCACGGCACTAACATTTAAATTGACCCTATCATTTAAAGCAGTTCCAAAATCGGCATGAATATCATATCTAGGGCTTATATACTGTGTTTTGTCATCTAATACGCTTCTATTGGATTTCACAAAACGGTAGCCAGCAGCACCTAAATTTAAAAAAGTATTATCATTGTCGTAGGTGTACATGATGCCTGCACACGCAGATGAAAAGGAAGTAGCATTGGAAAGGGAAGGTTCGCCAGCAGGAAGGGTTCTATCAAATCCAATACTAGATAATTGTTGGTCAAAACTTAATTGTGAAAAATCTATGCGTGTGTTGTTATTGATATAACCTAATCCAACAGCAAGTCCATTACCTTTATTATCTAACGATAAATGATAAGCTGTATTAATATTTATATAGGTACTCTTAAAAATGCCATCCATTGCTTTTTCGGCAATAACCATTCCGCCAATTCCTAAATAATTATCATCATCCAGTTTTTTTAATTTCCCATCCACAGAAAGACTTTGTGTAATGTAAGAAGAT
Organism: Bacteroidota bacterium; assembly: GCA_018971025.1. Taxonomy (GTDB): domain Bacteria; phylum Bacteroidota; class Bacteroidia; order Chitinophagales; family Chitinophagaceae; genus Sediminibacterium. The sequence goes on from JAGWVE010000017.1 coordinate 3,349, forward strand.
CCAATGCCTACCCATTGTGTTCTAACATTCGACATTGCTCTCCATGAAGATTCTCCATTGCTAGTTAAAGCTGGATTAATAGAAAGGGGCGAGGCAATAAATTGAGAAAAATTTGGATCTTGTGCACTAGCAACTTTATTACTGAAGAGCAATACCAATAGGACGATATAATATTTTTGAATAAATTTCATATTACCTTATTAAAAGTACATTTCCATCTTTTCGAATAATATTACCGTTGTTATCAATGCCTTCTGCTATCCACATATATACATCCATGGGTTGCTTTTCGCCATAACTAATACCATTCCAGCCATCCGTTGAGTTTTTAGTTTCAAACATGATTTTACCAAACTTATTTACAATTTTTAAATAACTAAGCGATTTCATGCCAGCTAAATAAGGGTATAAAATATCGTTGACGCCATCTCCATTGGGTGTAAAGGATTTAGGGATAAATATATTTACAATAGCAGAGTCAAATACTTTAACACGAATGGTATCAACGGTTACACAACCATCAACAGAGGTCATTTTGATATAATAATTTTGACTTCTGTTGTAATTAAACACAGGGTTATTGATGTTTGTGAAACTGAGTCCCCAAGTTGGTTGCCAACTATACTTATATTTTTTGGCTTCAAAAGTTCTTGCATTGAGCGTTGTTGGTTTGCCTGCATTTGTAGAAACGGTAGGTAAATTTGCACTTACAATTGGCAATGAAATATTTATCAAGCTGTCTTTTGTAATAGAATAGGCGCAGGATGGAACAGAAGCAGATAAAGAAATTTTCTTTAAACCTGCTGTCTTAAAATTTGTAATGGCATTGTAGTTGGTAGAGGAGTCTTCACCATTAAAATTCCATTTCCATTTAATGTTTCTGATACTTGATGTGTCTGAATAGTTCACAAACTGTTTGATTGTATTAATACAATTGATGGAATCGTTTGTAAACGATATAGCAAAGGTTTTTAAATCCACCATTTTTATTTTATTGACTGTCATATTAGAACAGCCAAAATCGTCGGTTACTTTTGCAGAATAAACGCCCTGATTGTAGGCGTTAAAGTTTACGGTTGTAGCATTTGGTATGGCTACATCATTTAAATACCACTGATAAGATTTTGCTAATGGACTAATAACCATTGGTTGGAATTGTCCAATGCAAATTAGCTGTCCATTTGGGGCGTAAATCGTATCGTTTGGTAACTTATTAATGACTTGTGAAATACTTACTATTGTTGAATTTGATTTACTTGTATCGCTGCTACAAAAAGCATCTTTAACATTTACAATAGAAAAATTGTAGTTGGGTAATTTTGGCAAACCTGTTTGTACGATATATGAATTGGCTTTAGAGAATCCACTTATTTGCGTTAGTAAATTATCTTTATTGTCAATGTAACTAATAGACCATGGGCCAGTGCCTGTAAAACTTAACATTAGTGTATCAGAGCCGTTTTCACAAACTGTTGCTGGTCCAACAATTTTTACTATTGGAGTTGGATTTACAATGGCTTTTAATTGAAAAGGTAAGCCCTTACATCCATCAGTACTAGTCGATACTGTATAGTTTGCATTTACAATATTATTGCTATTGTTAATTAAAGTTTGTGTGATGGTTGATTGTAAACTAGTATCGTTGTTGGTGTATCCTGATAATGCAAAGGAAGGATTTAGGTCGCTAAAAGTCCAATGAAACTGTGTTCCCGGAGGCGTTCCTTTTGGTGTAAAATTCATTTTTTGACCATTGCATGTATTTACTATTTGGTCTCCAATAAGTGAAATAGGTTTAACAGTAACCGTTACATTAAATGGTTGCAAACTACACAATGGATTGGATGGTTTGATGGTATAAATGGCCGTTGCATTTGAAGTGGTTACATTGTTGAGAGAATCATACACCGAAGACTGAGGTGCCGTTTTTGCTGTGTAACTTATTAGTGTATTATTTGGAACAATGGTTGGCGCATCCCAAGTGTAGGTTGTTCTGAGCGGTTCTAAGCTAGTTGGTAAAGTAAATACACTTCCGCTGCAAATCGTTACTTTTTGATCAGGCACTATTGGTGCAGGATTTATGGTAAACTGAACCGTCTGTGTGCTATCCGTGCAGCCATTAAATGTTGTTTTGTATTTGTATATAACAACTACAGGATTGATGGTTGAGTCTACGAGTGTTTCATTAATAATAAAGGAACCTTTATTTGGTTTATTACCAATGCCTGCTATACTATCTCTTGTCCAAGAAAAAATAGTGCCGGGCGTTTTACTTGTAGGGGTATACGTAAAAGGGGTACTGCTACAAATTGCAGATAAAGTTCGAGGGCTACTTAAAACAGGAATTGGATTTACAACTACCGATAATTTAAATGGTTTTCCAAGACAACCGCCTGTTGTTGCTCCTGGAATAATAGGTTGAACACTATATTTTGCTACACTTGGTGTGTCTGTTAGGTTCGTTATATTTCCTGTTATGCCATTAATAGGGATTAAATTATTTTCAGTTCCACCTGTAAGTCCATTGGCTAAAGTAGGTAATGACCATAAAAATTCGGCATTCACAATATTATCCGGGACAATTTTAAAATTACTTCCACTACAAACTTGGCTGGTCATATCCGTTAAATTTAAAACTGGATTGACAATTTCATAAACCGTTTGTTGATTGGAACAACCGTTGGCCGTAAGTGTGTATACATAAGGAACCTGAACAATATTATAGGTAGTGTTATGCAGCATTTCACTGATACTGTTATTGCCTGTTGTTGGCGGCTCTGTAATGCCTACCACATAACTTCTAGACCAACTAAATGTAACATCTCTGGTACTGCTAACAGGTGTATAATTAAATGTGTTTCCAGAGCATATGGCAGTTGGTTTTAAAGAGCTGCCTAGTGTTGGTTTTGGATTAATTGTTACAGATACTTCTTGTGTTTTTAAATTGATACAGCCATTGTATAAAAGTGAAAAACGATATTTTACCACTATCGGATCGCCAATAGTATCAACTAAAGTTTCATTGATATCAGAATATCCAGCACTGGATTGGTTTTGTAAGCCAGGTATATTATCTCTTGTCCATGAAAATGCTGTGCCCGGAAAATTACTAATGGGCGTGTAATTAAATGTATTGCCACTACAAAGTGCTGGGAGATTAAGTGGGCTTGTTAAGGTTGCAGAATTGGCTTTTACTAAAACCTTTACAACAAAAGAACTTCCAACGCATCCATTGGCTACGGGTGTTACAGAATAATATGCATTGCCAGATGATGTATCACTATTGATATTTCTCAATGTTTGTGAAATATTTGTTTGAAGCACAGTTTGTGCAGAGCCACCTGTAATTCCATTGGAATAGGTGGGCTCATCCCAGTAATACAAGGATCCTTGTGGTAAATTTTTGGGCATTTTTACTGAAAATGCATTGCCACTACAAACTGTAGAACTTAGTGTGTCCGTTATATATGGTGATGCTTTAACTGTAACGATAATGGAAAAAGGTTTGCCTACACAATCGCCATATCTAGGCGTCACTTTATAAGTAGCCATCACATCAATAGAATTTGTTGTGTTGGTAAGTACTTGGCTAAATGTAGGAAGTGGTGATGTTTGCGCTTGTCCACCCAGCACCGCATTTTGAATATTAAAAATAGGTGCATCCCAAGTATAAGATGTTATAAATGGAAGAGGAGAAGGGTTCATTGCAAATGGAAAACCTGGACAAATGGTTGTATCCTTATTTGAAAAATTAGGTCTTGGATTGATGATGGCAATAAATGTAAACGGCTTACCCGTACAGCCAAGAGCTATGGGCGTAACCGTATATGTGGCTTGCGCAACATTACTTGTTGTATCAATTAATAATTGCGTAATACTTTGTGCGGGTGCACTATTTGCAGACGCGCCAAGTATCGAATTGGCAGGACTTATGACTGGCAAATCCCAAGTATATAAAGTTGAAATATTGGTTAAATTGCTAGTAGGCGATGAAGAAAATGCCGCTTCACTACAAGCAATTTGCGAGGCTGTAGAAACACTAGGAAGTGGACGAACGGTTACGAGTAAATTAAATGGGTTACCTACACAATTGCCACTTTTTGGCGTAATAGTATAGGTTGAAATGCCACCTGAATCAACACCATTATAGGATAGGTTTCCGGTAATGGTTGAATCACCGTTTAGATTAAAATTTTGATTGCCACTAACAACAAAAACGCCCATACTATTGGAAGGCGCCTTCCAGGTATAGCTTGTGTTTTGTGGAACATTGATAGGGCTAGCACTAAATGATGAACCACTACATGCAACAACTTTTTGTGTACTAATACTTGCAATTGGATTTACGCTAACTACAATTGGGAATGGTTTGCCCGGGCAGTTTTGAGGTGTATTTGGAATGACCGTGTAATTAGCAATCGAAGATGTTGTTTTTAAATTATTGAGCACCGGTGCAAAAGTTGCTTGGTTCGTTTGTGCATTGATGCCTGTGCCAGACAAAGAGTTGGCAGGTGAAATTTGTGGAGCCGTCCAAGAAAAAGTAACGCCAGTTGGTAAATTTGGAAGTGTTGCAAATGTTGGTGGCGTTCCACTGCATACGACCAGTGTGTCTTTATAGTTAACCACTGGAACAGGATTTACTGTTACTACTAAATCAAAAGGCAAGGAAACGCAATTGCCTGCTTTTGCATACACATTATAAGTAGCTGTTTGAGGGACTAAAGATTTATTTACAAGGGTTTGGCTAATGGGTGGATCATAATACTCTTGAACAGGTATTTGTGCTAATCCAGAACCGCCAGACAAGCTGGTGTCACTGTATTGTGGAGCAGTCCAAGTGTATTGTGTACTGGTTGGGACAATCGTACTTCCACCTGTTACAGGAATGCTTTTAAATGGTGTTCCACTACATGCAGACACATTAACTGGTGATACAATGTTTGGCTTTGGATTTACTGTAATAAAAATTTGAAAAGTGGGCCCTGTGCATGTAAATCCTGTATACTGAAAATTTGGAGCAATGTTATAAACTGTGTTTATGGCATTTGCTGTTGTGTTATTTAACGTTTGATTGAAGTTGGTAATTTTGGATGCTATAGCAGCTGCCGATCCGCCCGATATGCCTGCAGTTCCTGGATTAGACCAAGTAAATACACTTCCTGTTAACTGTGTTTTTGGAATAAATGAAATGGGTGTTCCGCTACAGATAGTGTCGTATCTACTTGCATCTGAAATTAAAGGTGTTGGGCTAATGGTGTAAGTAAGTGTTTGTGTATTGGTGCAACCATTTTGAGCTACCATACTAACTAGATAGGGTACTGTAACGGGTGCTGTTGTGGTATTAATTAAATTGTCATTAATTAAATTAGCGGTACCCGAAATTGCTGAAGTACCTAAAGTGGCTGCTCTACTCCAAGTCCAACCATCTGTATTAATTGCAATACTAGAAGTTGCAGAAAAATTGATATTGTTACCGCAACCAACAGAAACCGTATTCCAGGTTGCTGTATTACTTATGGTTGGTTTGGGTAATACAGAAACCACAATCGTATATTTCGCTCCTAAATCATCTGTTACATTATAATTGACAACACCAGTCGTTGTTCCAGATAAATTGAGTGTTTGTGTAATGGAACTTGTGAGTGTTGCATTGCTAACAGCTCCTGTAACAGTAGAAGAGACAGAACCAAGTGTCCATTTAAAAGTTCTTCCATTTACGCCTAATGCCGTTGATAAGTCATTGGTGCTACCACTACAAAAGTTGTTGTATGGATACGTTTGTGCCGTAATTTTTGTAGCACAAAAAATACACACGAAAAAAAAGGTGATACCTAAAATTATTTTATTGCTTGCCCTCAAACGTCCAAAATTGTGAATTTTCAACTATTAGGGAAGATAATAATATTTGACTAAAAAAGCTACTGCAAGCTAAAAACTGTGGAACAATTGTGTAACGGAGATATAGACATGAAAAAACCCATTGAAAATCAATGGGTTATGTTCGATTTTGCGGACCGGACGGGACTCGAACCCGCGACCTCCGCCGTGACAGGGCGGCATTCTAACCAACTGAACTACCGATCCAAACCTCCAAAAACTGCCTTTACAGGTCGTTTTCAGGACGGCAAAGATAAGGGTAAACACATTTCATAAACAAATCTTTTCTGAAAAATATTTGAACCCCTAATTTTACCGAAATTCGCAGCAATTATGCCACAGTACCCGAATAGACAATTTTTAGAATTTGAGAAGCCCATTAAAGAATTATATGAGCAAATCGAAGACACTAAAAAGTTACAAGAAAAGAATCCTAAAATAGATTATAGTAAAACGCTTGCGCAACTCGAAGCTTCTATTCTTGACAAAAGAAAAGAGCTCACTGTTTCATTAACGCCATGGCAGCGTGTACAATTAAGTAGACATCCAGATAGGCCGTATACTTTAAAATACATTGATAACATGTTTACAAATTTTGTTGAACTACATGGTGATCGCAATGTAAAAGATGACAAAGCAATGGTGGGTGGTTTTGCGCAACTCAATGGTGAAACGGTGATGGTGATTGGTCAACAAAAAGGTGCCAACACAAAAATGAGACAGCTCCGTAATTTTGGTATGGCCAATCCAGAAGGGTACAGAAAAGCGCTTCGTCTGATGCGTTTAGCAGAAAAATTTAATAAGCCTGTTATAGCGCTTGTAGATACCCCAGGTGCGTTTCCTGGACTAGAAGCAGAAGAGCGTGGACAGGGAGAAGCCATTGCCAGAAATATTTATGAAATGATTCGTTTAAAAGTACCTGTCATTGTTGTAATTATTGGGGAAGGTGCGAGTGGAGGTGCTTTAGGCATTGGTGTTGGAGATAGAGTACTGATGATGGAAAATACCTGGTACACTGTTATTTCTCCAGAAAGTTGTAGTTCAATCTTATGGCGTTCATGGGATAAAAAAGAACTCGCTGCAGAGCAATTAAAATTAACGGCCAAAGACATGAAAGGTTTTGGGCTTGTTGATGAAATTGTGCATGAACCTTTGGGTGGTGCTCACTGGGATTATTCAGAAGCTGCCGAACTTTTAAAGACAGCAATTGTTAAAGAGTTAAATGTAATTAAACATATTGCCCCTCAAGACCGTATCAATCAGCGCATTGATAAATATTGTAAAATGGGATTTTGGGAAGAGACAACCGTATAATTTTTAATGATGACAGTACAACAACAATTAAGAGGAACAGGTGTAGCATTAGTAACTCCATTTACAAAAGATGGTAGTGTAGATTTTAGTGCATTAGGTAAAGTAATTGATCACGTAATTAAAGGTGGGGTAGAATATTTAATTACATTAGGTACAACTGGTGAAACCCCAACTTTAAGTAAAGAAGAAAAAGTTGCTATCATAGAGTTTACTTTTAGCCATACAGCTGGAAGGGTTCCAATTATTGTGGGTGTTGGAGGTAACAATACCGCCGAAGTTATCAGTGACTTACAAAAGTTTCCATTAGATAAAGCCATCGCTGTTTTAAGCGCGGCTCCTTATTATAACAAGCCTTCTCAAGAAGGTATTTACCAGCACTATAAAGCAGTTGCGGCGGCGAGTCCTAAGCCTGTGATTTTATACAATGTACCAGGAAGAACAGGCCGAAACATGTCTGCAGCTACAACCATTCGTTTGGCTAAAGATTGTCCTAATGTGGTGGCTCTAAAAGAAGCAAGCGGGGATATGGCCCAGTGTATGGATATTTTAAGAGATGCGCCTTCCGATTTTGTTGTTGTTAGTGGCGATGATTTATTAGCGCTTCCTCAAATTGCATGTGGCATGCAAGGTGTTATTAGTGTTGCAGCCAATGCATATCCTTCCGAGTTTTCAAATATGGTTCGTGCATGTTTAGCCGGTGATTTTGTAAAAGCAAAAGCGATCAATGATCCTTTAATTGAAGGATATGATATTATGTTTGCCGAAAACAATCCGTCGGGTGTAAAAGCATTTATGCATGAAATGGGATTACTAGAAAACGAAGTTCGTTTACCGGTAGTGCCTTTAAGTGAGCCTGTTTACAGCCGCGTTAAAGCCTATTTAGCTAAATAATTATTTTAGCAAAGCCTTTATTTCATTGAGTTTCATGAGTGCTTCAACAGGCGTTAGCTGATTGATGTCCATACTATTGAGTGCTGTTCTAATGCTTTCAAAAGTAACAGTGTGCTCATCAAAAATAGATAACTGCAATTTTGGTTGCTTGGTGCCAATTTCTTTTGGTTGTTCAGATTTAGATTCTAGTACCGCTAAAATTTCGTTGGCTCTATTGATAAGTGCAGGAGGCATACCGGCCATCGTGGCAACATGAATACCAAAGCTGTGTGTGCTGCCGCCAGCCGCTAATTTGCGCAAGAAAATAATTTTATTGCCTACTTCTTTGTGTGTGACATGAAAATTTTTGACGCCCGTTAATACATTTTCTAAATCATTTAATTCGTGGTAGTGGGTGGCAAATAATGTTTTTGGTTTTGCTGTAGCGCCATGTAAAAATTCAACAATACTCCAAGCTATAGATATGCCATCGTAGGTACTGGTACCTCTACCAATTTCATCTAATAATATTAGGCTGCGTGCAGATATATTATTGACAATACTAGCCGTTTCATTCATTTCCACCATAAAAGTAGACTCGCCACCACTTAAATTATCGCTTGCGCCTACACGGGTAAATATTTTATCCGTTAATGGAATTTTAGCAGCGGTGGCTGGCACATAAGAACCCATGTGTGCAAGTAGTGTAATAAGCGCCGTTTGTCTTAAAATGGCGCTCTTACCACTCATGTTGGGTCCGGTTAAAATAATAATTTGCTGTGTACTATTGTTAAGGGCAATATCATTAGAAATATAAGGCTCGCCCGGAGGTAAATTTCTTTCGATAACAGGGTGTCTGCTTTCTGTGAGGTGTAGGTCGTAACCCTCATGAATAGTAGGTTTGCAGTAATTTAATTGAACGGCATTGTCTGCAAAACAACAAAGGCAATCTAGCTGTGCAATGACCTGCGCATTTAACTGAATAACGGCAATATAATTTTGAAGCGTCGATAATAAGCTGTCAAACAAAGCAATTTCAATGGCAATTATTTTGTCTTCGGCGCCCATTATTTTTTCTTCGTACTCTTTGAGTTCGGGTGTGATGTAACGCTCTGCGTTGGCAAGTGTTTGCTTGCGAATCCAAGTGTCTGGTACTTTGTTTTTATGTACGTTGGTAACTTCTAGGTAGTAGCCAAAAACGTTGTTAAAACTTATTTTTAATGACGAAATCCCTGTTGCTGCAGCTTCTCTTTGTTGGATGTTTACCAAAAAATCTTTTCCGCCTGTTGCGATGTTTCGAAGGCTATCTAGTTCACTATGAAATCCATCTTTGATAACGCCGCCTTTATTTGCAGCTACCGGTGGGTTTTCTGCAATTTGCTGGTAGATAGTTTCTACAATACTTGGAATAGGATCTAGTAGGGCAGCAGCATCCGTAATTTTTTTGTTGTTACTTTTTGATGCAGCTTCCTGTATAATTTGAATTTGTTCGAGACCTCTTGCGAGCTGAACAACTTCTCTTGGATTGATCTTTTTTAAAGGCACTTTACTAACCAGTCTTTCCATATCACCACATGCCTTAATAGCTGCAGATAATGTTGTACGAAGTGTTTGGTCATTGATAAGTGTTTCAACGGCGTCTAATCTTTCATTGATGGCCGTGGTATTTTTTAATGGAAAAATTAACCAGCGGCGCAGTAACCTTGCGCCCATTGGGCTCACGGTATTATCAATAACTTTTAATAAATAGTTTCCTTGGTCTACACCAGCCCCTAGTAATTCTAAGTTACGGATAGTAAAACGGTCCATCCATAAAAAGTCTTCACGTTCCATGCGCTGCACACCTGTAATATGCTGTAGGTTTGGATGTTCGGTTTCTTTTAAATAATGTAAGATGGCGCCAGCTGCTGTAATAGCGCTCGGTAGGGCTTCAATACCAAATCCTTTTAAAGAATGGGTATTAAAATGTTTGAGTAAACTTTCGGTTGCAAAAGCTTCATCAAAAATCCACGACTCCATGGTGTAGGTGTAAAACTTAGGGCCAAATTTTTCGACAAATTGTTTTTGAAAATTGCGTTGAAAAATAACTTCGGCTGGTTTTAAACCTTGTAATAGTTTGTCTATATATTCGGCGTTGCCTTCTGCCACAAAAAATTCGCCAGTAGAAATATCTAAAAAGGAAGCACCTAATTTGTCTTCTTTATCTGAAAAATGTACAGCAGCTAAAAAGTTATTGCTGCCTTGTTCTAATAATTTATCGGAAGTGGCAATGCCCGGTGTAACCATTTCTGTAACACCTCTTTTTACAATACCCTTTACCGATTTTGGATCTTCTAATTGATCACAAACCGCAACACGGTGACCAGCTTTAACCAGTTTGTGTAAATAGGTATCAAGTGCATGGTGCGGAAAACCTGCCAATTCATTTTCGGATGCAGCACCATTGTTTCTTTTGGTAAGTGTGATGCCTAAAACTTTTGAAGCTACAATGGCATCTTCACCAAATGTTTCATAAAAATCGCCAACCCTAAATAACAAAACAGCACCAGGATATTTTTGTTTAATAGCCCGGTGCTGTTGCATTAAAGGAGTTTCTGAAGCCGCTTTTGCCATAGAGGCAAATATAAGAAGCTACGGCTAATTTTTACCTTTTCTAGGTAGCTTAGCGTCTCTTTGAGCGGTATTATAAGCAAAGGCAGCTACAATGGTTGCTATTTGCTTTAAATCGTCTTCTATGAGGTGGTCATACACGTCCATATTGCTATGGTGTGTTCTCGTATTATACTCGATTGGGTCCTGTATAAATTGAAAGCCAGGAAGGCCAATGCCATCAAATGATTGGTGGTCGGTACCGCCGGTGGTGCTAATGGTAACGGTAGAAGCGCCCAAGTCTTTAAATGGTGCTAACCAGCTACTAAAAATAGGACCACAGGCTTCGTTGCCTTGTAAATAAATACCTCTAATTTTTCCGGTGCCATTGTCAATATTAAAATATCCAGAAAATTTATCGGCAGCAGCTGCCTGATCGCCGGTAAATGTTTTTTTAACATAGCCCCTTGAACCTAACAAACCTTGTTCTTCACCACTCCATAAACCAATGCGAATGGTGCGTCGTGGTTGTACGCCAATCGTTTTTAAAATACGCATAACTTCCATCATTACCGCAGAGCCCGCTGCATTGTCTGTAGAACCCGTACCTGATTGCCATGAATCTAAATGTGCGCCAATCATTACCACTTCATCTTTTAACAGCGGATCGGTACCTTCTATTTCTGCAACAACATTATAGCCTTGCAAATCTTTATCTTGAAAACTTGTTTTTACATCGAGGTCAAAATTTACAGGTGTACCAGATTTGGCAAGTCTTAATAGTGTATTGTAATCTTCTACACCAACTGCCATGTCTAAAAAGTTTGCTGGGTCAGATGCTTTATAACTACCGCCCCCTTGTGCAAAAATAGTTCCGTCATGGTTACGGGTAGAAGTTGAAATCATGGCATAAGCGCCTTCTTGCACAGCCATTGCTTTTAATAAATTTAATACGCGTGCTGCGCCACCCATTCCACCGGCACGCATGGCATCACGCATTCTGCGCTGTGCTGCGGTATCGGTGGGAGCTGCTGCACCTCTTGGTGCTGCTGGCTTTGCGGCTGCCATAGCAGCAAGTTCTTCGTCGGTGTATCTTTTAGCATCAGCAGTAAAACTATGCTTGTAAATATTTTGCTGATCCAAAATAATAATCTTTCCTTTTAATTGTCCGCGGTATGCTTCTAGTGTTGCAGAATCTTTTGCATCTACTAAAAGAAGCGTTGCTTTTTTTAGTCCTTTGGTTCCTGCGGTCCAAGTTTTAGGCCAAGCCATCAAAGGTTTATAGTAAGGCGCTGTAACAGCGAAGTACATTTTTTCTAAATCCCATCCTTTACCAAATTCACCCCAAGGGTCAATGGTTGCTTTTGCAACACCCCAACTGGCAAGTGTTTCTTTTGCATAATTAGCGGCTCTACTAAAGCCGGCCGAATTGGTTAAACGGTTGCCACTTTTATCGGTTAAATTAAAGGCGATGTCCATGACCTTAGAATTTTGTAAGCCTTCTTGTCTAATTTTTTGCATCATGGCTAGGTCCACATTTTCTTGCGCATTGCTGGCTATTGGAAAAGCCAAAGCAACAAGGCAGCCTAGCTGAATAAGATGTTTGTTCATGTTTATTATTTAAAGGTTTGCTAATAAAGTTGTTTCAATATAAGAAATCTTCCTCTATACATTCACTTCTCTATTTGAGCGGTTAAAACTACCTTTGCAGCATGCGAAAATTGAGCATGGATGAGTTAGGCCGAAAATCCCTCACCCAATTTAAAGCTGCTGAAAAACAACCTATTGTGGTGATCCTCGATAATATCAGGAGCATGCATAATGTGGGGAGCGTATTTAGAACCGCTGATGGATTTTTATTGCAGGGTATTGTTCTTTGTGGATTTACCCCACAACCCCCGCACCGCGATATTCAAAAAACGGCGCTTGGCGCCACCGAATCCGTAGATTGGTGGTACGTTCAAAACACACTGGATGCCGTTCATGATTTAAAAAATAAAGGGTATAAAGTGTATGCTGTGGAGCAGGCGGAGGGAAGCATCATGCTCTCTAATTTTAATACAAATTTTACAGAACCCATTGCGCTGGTTTTTGGCAATGAAGTAGAAGGGGTAGCCGCAGAAGTGATTGCGGCTTCAGATGGTTGTATCGAAATTCCACAAGAGGGCATGAAACACTCTTTTAATATTTCGGTGGCAGCAGGCATTGTGCTTTGGGAAATGGTAAGAACAAATCAGTCAAACATTTAACAAAAGAAATTCTGATGGTTAAAAAATATTTAAGTCTTGTAAAATTTTCGCATACCATTTTTGCCTTGCCTTTTGCATTCATTGGTTTTTTTATGGGTGTATTTGAAGTTTCAATTGAAAAGGCTCTTCCTATGGCAACAGTAATTTTACAAAAACAAATGTTGCAATTATTTTTATTGGTACTTGTGTGCATGGTAACAGCGCGTAGTGCTGCCATGGCTTTTAACAGATACCTCGATCGTAGTTTTGATGCTAAAAATCCGCGCACGGCCATTAGAGAAATACCGAGTGGTGTAATTGCTGCATCAAGCGCCCTTCGATTTGTAATATTAAACGCGGTAATTTTTATGGCCGCTACTTACTATATCAATCCTATTTGTTTTTATTTATCGCCAGTAGCACTTTTTGTAATTTTATTTTACAGTTATACCAAACGCTTTACAGCACTGTGTCATATGGTACTTGGGCTTGGTTTATCGTTGGCGCCTATTGGTGCATATTTAGCTGTTACCGGTTCTTTTGCAGTGCTGCCCATTTTGTTTTCTTGTATTGTTATTTGTTGGGTGAGTGGATTTGATATTATATACGCCATGCAAGACGTTGATTTTGACGCATCACAAAATTTACATTCTATTCCTACTTATCTAGGTAAAGTAAATGCACTTCGTTTATCGGTGCTGCTTCATGTTGTTGCGGCGGTGCTTGTAGTTGTAGCAGGCTTGCAAGCAGGCTATGGCTATTTTTACTGGGAGGGTGCACTTGTATTTATTGGTATGTTGTATTACCAGCATTCTATTGTATCACCCACCAATTTATCTAAAGTAAATATTGCCTTTATGACCGCCAATGGTATTGCAAGTGTTATATTTGGTATACATGTGCTTGTGGCATTATTTTTAAAATAAAATTTATTATTACTTTGGCTAGAATACTTTGCATCGATTACGGCGGAAAAAGAACGGGACTCGCCGTTACCGATCCACTGCAAATTATTGCAACGGGTTTGACAACCGTTGACACCAAAGATTTACACGCTTTTATAAAAAACTATTTATTAACGGAGACCATCGAACTTATTTTAATTGGTGCGCCCTTAAGTTTAGACAATACACCTACCCATGCAACGCCACTTGTAAAGGCAGCTATTGGACAGCTCAAAAGAACATTCCCCGCCATTCCTATTCAAACTGTTGATGAGCGTTATACCTCTAAAATGGCGGTTAGAGCCATGGTTGATATGGGGATGAAAAAAAAGGACCGTCAAAATAAAAAAATGGTGGATGAAATAGCTGCTACCATTATGTTACAGGAATATTTGGCCAACCGCTAGGGTCTATTTTTGTTGATTGGCATAATTGGGGGTATTTTTGCACTTTAATAGCCATTATTCAACAACTTAATGCTCATGATTCTTCCAATTGTAGCCTATGGGGCCCAAATTTTAAGAAAAGTTAGTGCTTCTATAGACGCTTCTTATCCGTCACTACCTAAATTATTGGAAGATATGTGGGAGACCATGTATTCTAGTAATGGGGTTGGACTGGCTGCGCCGCAGGTCAATAAAGACATCAGACTATTTGTCATTGATAGTGCGCAAATATTTGAAAGTTTGGAACCACACGAAATTGGTAAATATCCGGATGCCCCTGGTGTTAAAAAAGTATTTATCAATGCAAAAGTTGTGGAGTTAGGAGGCGAGGTTTGGTCTTACAATGAAGGTTGTTTGAGCATTCCAAATATAAGAGAAGATGTGGCTAGGCATGAAACGGTAACCCTGCAATACCAAGACGAAAATTTTGTTACCCACACCGAAACATTTAATGGAATAACAGCCCGTGTTATTTTGCATGAGTATGATCATATCGAGGGTAAATTATTTATCGATTACCTAAAGCCACTTCGTAAAAAATTATTGCAAGGCAAGCTAAACGATATTAGCAAGGGTAAGGCCCGTATCGATTATAAAATGATTTTTATTAAATGATAAAATATACTTGGTTAATTCTAGTGTTGATGAGTGGGTCTTTGTTTGCACAAGACACAACCATTGCCATTAACAACCAAGCATTTACTTTATCTGAAGTCGTTGTCAGAAATAATTTTGATTACAAAGAGGTGTTAGCAACAATTAAGCAAGACACTACTTTTTACAAGGCATTCAGAAACTTACACATCATTGGATTTTCGTCTTATAACAGCATTCAAATGCTTGGTAAAGATGGCAGTATAAAGGCTTCATTAAATAGTAAAACGCGTCAAAACCACGTTGGTGCTTGCCGCACCATGGATGTATTAGAAGAACAAACCACCGGCGATTTTTATACAAGTGCAGGTAAGTTCAATTACTTGACGCCAGAATTATATGCAGGATTATTTTTTACCAAAGGTCAAATTTGTGGCGAAAATAATATTGTAAAAGGGCGCAATTTATTAACCAGTAATAAGTCTGGCATCGAAAAGCACAAAGACCAATTAAAAATGCTTTTTTTTAATCCAGGTAAAAAAATTCCGGGCATCCCTTTTATTGGTGATAAGTTAGATTTATATGATGAGGCTGCGCATGAACTCTACGATTACCGCCTCGATGTGGTGGATTATAAAGGAACCCTTTGTTATTTGTTTTCTATTAGGCCAAAAGAGGATCTTGGTTTTTTTAAAAGCGACAGGGTGGTGGTAGATCAAATGAATACCTGGTTTGATTTAAAAACATTGGAAGTACTAGGCCGTAATTATGCGCTAAGCTATAAGGCAGGCGTTTACGACTTTGATGTTTCTATGGAAGTAGAAATGACCAAATTTAATGGACTAACGGTGCCTAAAACACTGCGTTACAAGGGTAACTGGGATGTAGTCTTTAAAAAAAGGGAACGCGCTATATTTACAGCTACACTATTTGATTACAACAACTAATTATAAGTTGTTAAGTGCAGTGATAATTTCAGCAATTGTTTTTTTAGCAGGCTCAATTTTATAAGCAGTTCCATTTGCTACAGCGCTAATTTCTTTTTCGCCATAATAAAAGCTGGTCCCAATTTGCGATAAACTTACCAGTTTAACAGCGGCACCCACTGGAATATTTTTAGTCCAAAAGCATTTAGATGCGGCATCGGGCGTCATTGCAACAACGCTTTGAATATTTTTAAATACTAAAAATACGAGTGTGTTTTTATTGGTAAAGTTTTGAGGCAGTACTGAATATAAATTAGTGGTATTCGCAGATTTTTCAATAAAACGAGACGCGCCTAACCATCTAAGTTGGTTGGTTCTAATCGTGTATCCATACATGTTGGCGCCGTTCATTAAACCTTGCCAAGTAGGTAAGAAGCTGGTATCTGCACATCTATTCCAAGTGTGCGCGGTATCAATTCTATTGCCGGCTGCTATAGGGTTAGATTCTTTGCCTTGGAAGAGTTGTAAATTATTTTTAAGGGTGTAGTTTTCTCTAAACTTGATGGTAATAGCGCTGCTATTATGGATTGCATATTCTTGGCCAGAATAATAATGGTACATTCTAACAAATACTTCGCCCGCTGATTCTAAAATAGACTCACCGCTAGTGGTGGCTTTAAAACATTTAATAAAATCTCCTTTTTTTCTAAGCCAAAGTAATTCTACTCTTGCTCTACCGGTGTCCTGAATCCTTCCTGTATTGTTTATCAAAGATCCTTTTGGAATTTCAATAGAAATAGGCTCATTAAAATTGATGGTATCTCCATTTCCTGCGTCAAAGGACTCGCCAAAAGTAAGGGGTGTTAAACCTTTAGCAAGGTCGGCAAACTTATCTAAGTTGGGCTTGCCTGCCGTCCATACGGTATCATTTAATTCGTTGTTGTTGTACGTATTAAACTGCTCAGAAAACTCTTTGTTGCAGGCCATTAATAAAAGGCTACTTAGTGCAATCGAGATAATTTTTTTCATGGCGTTGTGTTGTTATTGTAAGATGCGATTTTGTGTATAGCCGCAGCTTTTAATCTTTTATTTTTATTCTCAAACCAATGTTCACACCTGTTACGTTTATTTTTTGGTTAAATGAAGTGTTGGGTGTGGTCATGTTTGAAAGGTTATATCTAAAATGTGGTTCTACAAATAATTGAGTTCGTTCATTGATGTCTTTTGCAATCCTGAATCCTGCATATAAACCAAGCCCAATATTTGTTTTGTATACGTTGTTGGTTTCTTTGTTGATGTTGATGGCAGTTAGGCTAGAATCATATACAGCACCCTCAAATCCATGTTTTACATTGAAAATCACTCCTGCATTGACACCAAATTTTAATGACCCTTTACCAAACTCGTAGCCAATGATAACAGGGATATCAAGTGTTTTATAGCGGTTACCCACAACTGTATTTTTATATCCAATTTGTTGCACCGAACTTGTATCTGATATTCTCAAAGTATCACCTGGCGCTCTAATAATATTACGAACCGTTACAACCGTGGTTGTTTTAATTTCATTTTCAGTTTTATAAGAGAAGCGCTCATTAATTTGAGATACCCAAACGCCCGTTTTTAAAACAAAATGTTCACTGATGGGCTTTACTAAGTTTACGCCAGCAGTATACCCAATACGCATGCTTTCGCTACTGTCTTTTTGTTGTAAATAAGCAGCTGTAGCATTGTTGTTGGTTACTTTTTTAAATCCGTAAATAGGTCCTGCAAACGGCTCGATATACCAATCTGTGTTAGGGTTTGATCCAGGGCAAAGCAGGCTTAATTTTAAATCGTTTAAATACTTGTTGTAGTCTTTACTGCCAAATTTAAAATTAGAAGCATTGTTATTTCTTACAAATGAAATGGTGTTAGCGGCTGCAAACTTAGCAAAGGTTTCATTTTCAAAAACCTTGCTGCTATTTTTATCCACAGTAGTACTTACTTGATTTGATGCAGTAAGTTGTTTGCTTGATTCGCTTACTTGTACAATAGGGGATTGAATAATTGGATTAGCCGTATTAGTAGTATTTGCAGTGCGTGTGATGCTATTGTTTGTTTCATTTACAACAACTGCAGGTCTAAATATATTTTCCTGCGCAATTGTACTTGCCATACTACTAGATCCTGCATCTATCCTATTTCCATTGGCTCCAATGGTATAGCGTTTGCTATCTGCAACTACAAAACTACTGCCTAATCCAGCCATTAATAAAACGGCGCTGAGTCCCCAGTTTTTAAGCGTATGTAACTTAATAACTTTACCAGTAGGAGCATTGGTTGCAGGATTCACTTTGTCCCATAGGCCTGCTGGCACGGGACTCTCGTGGTCTTGCATTTTTTCCCTGATAAAATTATCAAAGTAGTTGTTTTCCATTTTACACAGCAATTTTTTGCAGTTGTATAATTTGTTCTTGAAGCATTTTTCTAGCTTTTACCAATTGGCTTCTGCTCGTACCAGGTTGAATGTTTAGCATTTCTGCAATTTCTTCGTGGTTAAATCCTTCAATAACGTGTAAATTAAAGACCATTTTATAGCCGGTTGGAAGTTGGTTGATGAGTTTTAAAATATCATCTGCTCCAAGGTCTGTGTAGGCACTTGCTGCCACCGTAGGACCCACACTTGCACTTTCATCAATCTCACTAAACTTCAACTTCTTTTTTTCTAGGTGCCTAATAGCTGTATTCACTACGATGCGCCTAATCCAACCTTCAAAAGAACCCTCAAACTTAAACTGCCCTAGGTATTTAAATACCTTTATAAAAGCATCTTGGATCATATCCTCTGCTTCCATGCTATCTGTGGCGTAACGCAGGCACACGGTCATCATTTTGCCTGCATACTTTTCAAAAAGTAGTCGCTGGCACTGATTATCTTGCCTGATACACCCTTTAATGAGCTCTTGTTCTGTCAACGCTATGGAGTTTAGGGTAGAGTTCCTTTCTATAGGATACGGATTGGGGGTTAATTGTTGCCTTGTTTGTTAAAAATATTACAATAGTTGCAATGTTTTAGGTAACAAAATGCTAAAATTATCGGTAAAGAGGCAGTTTTTTAGGCTAAAAACTGATCATGGATATAATCCACCACCTCAATGAAGCTGCTGTTTTGCTTGTAAACTGCTAATTGCCTATCTGCGCCTGTACCGGCCTTAAATAGGTCACTTATCCCTGAAAGGGTATCTCTGCTGCCTAAGTCGTTTAAAGTGTCGTCTACGAAGTCTAAAAGCTCATAAATAAGGGATTGGGTATTTACTTCGGTTTCTTTTCCAAAATCGATGAGTGTCCCTTCAATTCCATACCTGCTAGCCCGCCACTTATTTTCATTGATAAGCGAGCGCTGGTAATTCATGAAATTTAAATTTTGATGGCGAAGCTTATAAATTTTAGCACATATGGCCTGAAACAATGCTGCAATAACCGTGGTTTCTTTGATGGTTAATGGCACATCGCAAATTCTAAATTCGACGGTATTAAAAACAGGGTGTACCCGCACATCCCACCATATTTTTTTTGCATTGTCTATACAGTTTGTTTTGACAAGAAGGTTCACATAGTTTTCATAATCCTCTATCGTTTCAAAATAATCGGGGATACCTGTTCTAGGAAATTTATCAAAAACTTTTGTTCGGTATGATTTGTAACCGGTAACTCGTCCTTCCCAAAAAGGGGAGTTGGTGCTTAGTGCATATACGTGTGGTAAAAAATAACGAGCTGTATTAGCAATATGCATGGCCATTTTTCTATCCTCCATACCAACGTGCACATGTAATCCAAAAATTAAATTACTTCGGGCTGCATCTTGTAATTCATTTACAATTTGATTGTACCGAACATGATCGGTAATGAGTTGATGTTGCCAGTGACTAAACGGATGTGTGCCAGAAGCACCAACCCATAAATTTAAATCGCTAGCAATACCAGCTACCATATTTCTGAGTGCGGAAACTTCTTTATGCGCTTCTTCTATATTGTTGCAAATGTCTGTTCCAACTTCAACAACTGCTTGGTGCATTTCGGCCTTTACTTTGTCTTTGCCTATTTTTTGACCTTCTACAACAATGCGCTGCTCATGACTTGTAAGCTCTCTAGTTATAGGATCAATAACCATATACTCTTCTTCCACACCAAGGGTAAATTGAGAAGGCGATATGCTAGACATGCGTTTTTATTGAGTGTTGAAATATGTTTCTAAAAGTACCTCGTTTTTCTTACATAAAAAAAGGCCAGATCAATTAAGATCTGGCCTTTTTTAAATTTTATAACGTAACTACTAGAAGTTGAAACGTAAACCAATTTGGCTAATCCATCTTGCAGAATAAGCAGCATTTGTAGATGTGCTCACACTCCAAGGTGTTTTAATAGTTGGGTTAAATTTAAAGTTAGTAGGTGTTAAATCTGTTGCACTAACATAACCACCAAAAGTAAGTAATGGGAAGTTATCGTTAGATTGGAAATAGTTTCTACCCCAATCTCTGTTGAGCATGTTACCAAAATTAAACACATCGTATGTTAACTGGAACTGGTAACGCTTAGCACCCACTTTAATATTAAAGTCTTGTGCAATTTTTAAATCAACAATGTTTGTGAACGGTGTACGAGAACCATTTCTTTCAGCAAACTTACCACGGTTGTTTCTGAGGTAAGGATTAGATTGAATGAATGCTTCAAACGCATCTTTTTGCTGTTGAGCTGTATATGTTACACCAGCAACTGTGTTAGAAGCAAATGTCATACCTGCTAAATCTGCTGGAGTAGGAATGTAGATAAGGTCATTGCTTTCAGAAGCATTCACGTCTCTTACAGGGCTTCCAGAGTATACATAACTCATTGGAGAACCTGATTGACCAGTGTATGCTAAAGTAATAGTAGTTGCTAAAGTTTTCTTAGCATATTCGAACTTCTTACTAGCATACGTGAAAATTCTGTGTCCTGGGCTAAAGTCTGAGTTAGAACGTACAATAGCGTTACGGCCATTAACAGTTTCCATATAACGCCATTGGCTATAGTTAACTGAGCTTGTACCGTCGTTAACAGCAACTGCATTACCAAACATATAACTGATATCAAATGCGAAACCAGTGTTGGTACGCTTGCTAGCAGATAAAGTAAAGCTATAAGAGTAACCAGTTTTACCATGGTTATTGCTTAATAATACTGCATTATCATAAGGGTTAGAACCATCAGCATTTAAAGAAATACGACCATTACCTGCAGGCGTTGTGTTTGAGTAAACAGCTCTGCTTCCAGCGCCATTTGAAACAGCTGTTGGAGGTAATAAGTTAATATTTGTGTAGTAGATTTCGTTCAAGTTTTTGCTAAACACACCTTCTAAAGTTCCAGACCAACCGTTACCAAATTTCTTATCTAAGGCAATAGAAGTTCTAAATAATTTAGGTGTGCTAAATTCTGCAGCAACTAAGTTAAGAGGTCCTTTTGTTACACCAGCACCTACTTCGGCAGGTGTCCATTGTGCAGCAGGATTTGCTCTAAAACGAATGGTGTTAAGTTGTGTAGCAGTAGCTGAATAACCACCCACAAAAATACCGTTGTTGTTGTATAAACCACCAGGCCATACTAAAGGAATACGACCAGTGAAAATACCAACACCACCACGTACTACTAAATTCTCTTCAGGGATTTTATATGTAAATCCAAATCTTGGAGAGAAAGAAATAGGCACTTTAGGGGTTAAGCCAGACTGAGCACCTTGTAAATCATAGTATTGAGAAAACTTAGGGATTGCTACGTTATTTGTGTAGTCATCAGCCCAAGGCTTGCTTAAAAACTTGTAGTAATCTGCACGGATACCATAGCTCAAAGTTAAATTGTCAGAAGGTCTGATTTCGTCGTTTAAGAACATAGAACCTTTGGCAATTTTAAATTTAGCAGCAGCATTTGTGTTGTCACCTTTACCGTTATCGATTTGAGAGAAACCATAGCTGTAAGCAGTTGGCTTAGCGTTGGTTAAGAAATCGTTTAAGTTAGCATAGGTGTAGTTACCAAATGTATTTTGAATGAACGCATTGAAAACATCGTTGTATTCATAATCAACACCAAACTTAACAGCGTGTTTGCCTAAAGTAATTTTGAACTCATCATAAAATGACCAGTTCTTTTGTGTTAATAGGTTTACAGTTGAGCTGTTATCCGGTCCAAATACGATAGCACCAGATCCATCCAGGATACGTACTCTTGGGAAATCTTGACCCATTGGTTTACGATCATCTGTAACATCAGTGTACGTTACAAGCATTTTATTGCTCGCATTTTTACCTACTAAACTTTTTAATTCTGCAGAAGTAGAATTGGTTGTTGTAGGGAATTCATAACCATTGTTGTAGAAGTTTATGGTTCCAGAACTTGAAGTAGACGTATTTAAACGCATACCTTTTGTATATCTGTTTGAAACTGATAATTTATGTTTATCGTTGATGTTCCAGTCAATTCTAGCAGTGATACGATCAGCAGTTACTTCTTCAGTGTTGTCTAAGAATCCACCAGCATCGTAGTTATAGTTTGACTTTAAAGTAGCAGCTAAGCTGTTTAAAGTATTGATGTCTTTAGTGTTACCAGCGTATTGTGTAAAATCAAATGGCTGAGGACGGATATCTCTTTGTAAGTCTACGTTGATGAAGTAGAATAATTTGTTTTTAGTGATTGCACCACCAAGTCTGAAACCGTATGTTTTTTTAGTAAAGTTGTTGAGCTTTACTGCATTTTCTTTTAAACCAGTTGGTGTTTTACCAGATAAATCTTGGTTTTGTAAGAAGTAGTATACAGAAGCAGATGTTTTGTTGGTACCTGATCTTGTGATAGCGTTGATACCACCACCAGTGAAGTTACCTAAAGATGCATCAAATGGAGAGATTACAACTTGGAACTGATCAATCGCATCGATTGATAATGGAGCGATAGCAGCTTGACCACCATTGGTACCTGAAGCAGATAAACCAAATACGTCGTTGTTGATAGCACCATCCACATAGAATGCGTTGTAACGGTTGTTTTGACCTGCAATTGATACAGCGCCTTCAGAACCGTTTACCAATTTAGCTTGAGGTACTGCACGTAAGTAATCGTAAATGTTACGACCTACAGTAGGTAGGTTTGCCATTTTATCACGACCAATTGTGGTTTCAGTACCACCTTTACCAGAAGTTTCAGTAGTCTTACGTAAAGAACTTACTGTAACGTTTCCGAGGTTATTAACTTTAGAGGCAAGGGCGAAATCAACTTTTAACACATCACCTAAGCTAAGGTAGAGGTCAGTCTTTTTTTCGTTTGCGTAATTTAAAAAAGAAACTTCAACAATGTATGGACCACCAGGGTTCATATTGCTGATGTCAAAACGGCCACCCGCACGGCTCTGAACACGGTAAGTTGTACCGGTAGGCTCGTGGATTGCTGTTACGGTTGCGCCAACTAATACCTCACCGGTATTTGTTTTAACAGAACCACTCAGGCTACTGGTGGTGTTCTGTGCTAGTGCAAATGCAGGTAGGATTAATACCGCAAGTACAAATTGCAAGAGTTTTTTACTAAGCATAAGTTTGATTTTTCAGCTGCAAAGAAAACGAATATTCCGCTACTAATTTCAACAGAGTATTAACAAATCACTACTTTTTAGGTAAAAACCCCCTTTTTCAGCAAAAAACCCCCTTTTTGGAGGGGGTTTAGGCTATCTTCTGTTGTAATTTTCCTCTTCTTTTTCGTGTTCTTTGTCGTAGGCCTTTATAATTGCCTTTACAAGCTTGTGCCTAACCACGTCCTCTTCGGTTAGGGCAATATGGGAAATACCCTCAATATTTTGCAAAATTCGGCTCGCTTTTTCAAGTCCACTGCGCATGTTTCGGGGTAAATCTATTTGGGTAGGGTCGCCGGTAATAATTGCTTTTGCGTTGGCGCCAATACGCGTTAAAAACATTTTTAATTGAAGGTCGTTACTGTTTTGCGCTTCATCTAAAATGATAAATGCATTATCAAGTGTTCTACCACGCATGTAGGCAAGAGGCGCAATTTCGATGGTGCGTGTGCTCATGTAGTAGCCTAATTTTTCGGCAGGAATCATGTCGTCAAGCGCATCATATAAAGGGCGTAAATAGGGATCAATTTTTTCTTTTAAATCACCGGGTAAAAAACCTAAACTTTCACCTGCTTCTACAGCTGGTCTAGTTAAAATTATTTTTTTAACAACTTTATTTTTTAGCGCTCTCACAGCTAATGCAACTGCGGTGTAGGTTTTACCTGTACCAGCAGGTCCAATCGCAAAAACGATATCGTTTTTATCGGCAGCTGCAACCATCTTTTTTTGATTCGGTGTTCTAGCTCTAACCGTTTTTCCGTTAGGGCCAAACACTAAAATATCGTTTGGATTTTTATCAATAAAATGGTCGGTAACTTCTGCATCATCGCCACCTAAAATTTGCTCAAAGTAAGCTTCACTTAAGTGTCCATTGCGTTCTAAATATTGCAGCACTAAACTTACTTTTTCTTTGGCAATATCTATTTGCTCTGGTGCGCCACTTAGTTTTAGTTGTGTGCCACGCGACAAAATTTTTAAGAGTGGAAACTTCTTTTTTAGAACGTCTAATTTTCCGTTGTTTACGCCAAAAAACTCAATGGGGTTTACGGAGTCGAGGTTAATGATAGTCTCTGTCAAATTGCTTGGTTTTAGTGAGGTGGTTAACCAAATTTAACTGATTGGATACCACTTTTCCAAGCCTTATTTATAAACAAATTGTGAATATTTTTTTAAACAATAGGGGCTATAGTGCTTTTAAGGCAGCAATGGTTTGCGTTGGATTCTCGGATCTAAATACCGTATTGCCTGCAACCAAAACATCGGCACCTGCGGCTAAAATTTGAGGTGCATTTTGCAAGGTAACACCACCATCAATTTGTATAAGCGTGCTAGTATTTTTTTGTGTTATGAGCGATTTGAGTTCAGCAATTCTTTGCAGCGTTTGGGGAATAAATTGTTGACCACCAAATCCAGGATTTACACTCATCAAACATACAACGTCAATATCTTGTATCACATCAACAAGGGTTTGAATAGGCGTGTGTGGATTGAGTGCCACACCAGCTTTCATGCCCAGTTGTTTTGCTTGTTGTAAATTTCTGTGAAGGTGCGGACAAGCTTCTATATGAACCGTATAAATATCAGCGCCCGCTTTTTTAAATGCTTCGGCATATTTTTCTGGCTCCAAAATCATTACGTGTACATCACAAATTTTTGACGTTGCTTTTCTCACTTGCTCAATTACCGGAAATCCAAAACTAATATTAGGAACAAACCGGCCATCCATCACGTCCAAATGAAACCAATCGGCTGCACTGTTATTGAGCATGTCACAATCTTTTTGGAGTTCTAAAAAATTGGCACTTAATAAAGAAGGAGCAATGATGGGCATGGATTAGTTTTTTGCAAATTTCTGCTTTTTTAAGCAACCTTGCTACTTTTTTGCTGCTTTTATTCGAGAAATAGCTTCAGCCGCTTCTGTTAGCGTATTATCTATGTTTAGGGCCAATTGGTATTTGTTGAGGGCTTGTTCTGGTTGACCTAGTTTTTCGAGGCATTTGGCGTTCCAATAATGACCCCTAGCATCTGTGGGTTTAACGGCGGTAGCTGTTTCAAAAATTTCATTTGCAGCCATATATTTTTTTTGATCAAAATAGATCCAACCAATTTCTAAATAAGCATCTATGTAAGTATAATTTTGTTGAATGCAGGTATTGAAATTTTGGATAGCAACTTTTGTATTACCTGTGTTTTCGTAATAGAGGCCAGTGATGTAATAGCTATGCGCTATATAGGTTCTGTCTGGTTTTTGTGCAATCACTTTAGTACATAGTGCAAGGGCCGTTTTATTTTTTTGAGCAGCATATAAATTTGCTAATGTCAAGAGCACATCGGGGGTTGCATACAAAGTTGCAGCATGCGAAAAACTACTGAGCGCAAGTGAAGTATCGGCGATGCTAATGGCCAACTCGCCTTTTCTATACCAGATGCCATAGTTACTAGAATCTCTAATAATGAGGGAATCTATTTGTGCTAATGCTTCTTTAATTAGGAAGAGACTATCCATCGTATCCACAAGTTGTACGCGCAGCTCTGTGCTGTCTGGAAAGCGGTCAATTTCATGCAATAAATTTTGTACAACAACAGGGTATGCGGCTGCTTCATGGGAAGCGTTGTTGCTGCTTTTTGGGTTGTTGCAGCTAGAGGTAACTAAAAAAAGTAAAACGATTATAAGTGCGCGCATGTTCAAAAATACCCCCATTATTGATATCTCATGACAATCCCCTGACATAAATACCTCAAAACATACCTACTTTTGCAACCTCTTAACACGTGATTATGAAATTATCCACCGCTTTTTATTTGTTGTTAACCACTCTTTTTGTGTCTCCAGTTATGGCACAATATGCTACCCAAGATACGGTGCATTTTGCCGGAGAAAAACATTTTAAAAATATCAGACAATTAACCTTTGGTGGAGATAATGCCGAAGCGTATTGGAGTTATGATGGAAAGTCGATTGTGTTTCAAAAAACAAATCCTAAGGAAGGA
>JAGWVE010000076.1 GCA_018971025.1 Bacteroidota bacterium
CTACTGTAAAAAGGGTTATCAGGGTTGTTATTGTCTGCTAGCCAGTTGTTCCCGTTAACGTCGGTATAGTTGTCTCCACCACAATTTACACGGTACAAATAATGATAGCCAGGCTTTGGTTTTGTAATATTTACTAGCTTTAATAATTGATCTATATTTGGTGCCGCTGGAAAATTATAGAGCCTTACAATGTCTTTAGCAACCGCTTTTCCATGAACATAACCAACAGCGACTAAAACATTGTATTTGACATAAATATTTTTGAATGTGAAATGTTTTCCAATACCTACACGACGCTGTCTTCCTATTTCAATTTTTTCATTGTCGTTATACAAAACAACTTCGTCACAATTTGAATACACAATCAGTTCATCTTTAATACCAGGCGTTAACCACCGATTAGACCAGTTGTGCATAGGTATGTACACCATGGGATCTTTTAATGCATTGGCATAATTAGAACGGTACATATAATAAGCAGCAGTAGGCTCATCCCAAGTGGTAAACAATCCCTTATAATTTACAGGACCCACCTGATCGATTACACGAAAGCCTTCTCCAGCCTGCACGCGGCCCGGGTTATCATGTGATGCAAAGAGCCATTGAAAATGTCCGATCGCACTATCTCTAACAGATTCGGCTAGCTCAATTTTTGTTTCAAGTAAGGATGAAAAACGTTCTTCGGAATATGGGCCATTTTGTTGAAAGCCTCCCTCGGTATGCAAATCGGTGGTACGCCATGCGCCATATTCACCCACTAATAACTGCTTTTTTAAATCAGATGCATACGTGTTTGGATCGCCGCCATAAGTGCCAGTCCAGTTTTGAGGCACATCCCAATCTGTCCCTTCCCCACCATTGCAAGTTGTTATTAAACGCTGTGTAGATGCCGTTGGATCTAATGATCTAATAATATCACTACACTCTTTTGCAAAATCTTTAGGAAGTTTACTTTCGTTTTGAAGGCCCCACAAAATAAGTGCTGGTGAATTTCTTCTTTCAAGCACCCACTCGCGTAAAAGGTTTTTAAAATTTGTACGGAAAGCTTCATTATCATACCAAATATGGGCACTCATTTGCGTCCACCACAGTAAACCATTTGACTCCAATAGTTTTTGATATAACAAATTGTGCGGATGGTGCGCATCTCTAAATGCGTTAAATCCTGCTGCAGCAATTTGTGACACACGGGCTTTTATTTGTTTGTTGGTAAATGCATGACTGGATCCAAGCATGTGTTCATACTCTCCAATGCCATTTAAAAAAACAGGTTGATGGTTAATGTATAAACGGTGGCTGCCGGCTAAGTCCCAAGTAACAGAACGTATACCGTAAGGCGTAGTTATTTGATCGATTGTTTTTCCTGCATCATTAATTTGAGTGACAACACTATATAAGTAAGGATTTTGAGGAGCCCATAAATGAACCTTGTCCTTTAATATTATTTGTTGAGGCACTTGAACAGTTGTGCCTGCTACTATTTGCTGTTGTTGTTTTACAGTTGAAACAACGTTACCTGCGGCGTCAAGTAATGTAGTAGACAGTTCAATATTTTTTACAACAGTACTATAGTTTTTTATACTTGTAGTGATGGACAGTGTGGCATCTTTTGAAGTAACCGTTGTATCATTCCAAACATGAACACCTTCCTGCTCAACACGAATAGTATTGGTGGTAATTAAATGAACGGGTCTGAATATACCCATCGGCTGGGAGCCTTCACTGAAGCCCCTTTCATCACTACAACCACCACACACCCAAGGTAAATCTTTGCAATTAGCAGGGTGTTCTGATAATACTTTAATTTCATTTTGAATTGCTGGTAAAGGGTTCAACGCATCCGTAATATCTATAGAAAACCCGGTGCGCCCCCCGGCATGATAGCCTACCTTTTTACTATTCACATAAACTGTTGCATAAGAACCAACGCCTTCAAAATATAAAAAATACCGTTTGCCAATTTGCTTTGTTACTTGTACTGTTTTTTTATAGAGCGCATAACCATGCAAATTTCCATGCAGGCGTCTTTGGTAACCATCATACAGATCCCAGTTATGGGGTACGTTTACTTGCTTCCAATTTTTTTGTGAAGAATCGTTAGCAACCGTTTTCCAATTTTCTAATATTTGGATATCACGCCTTTGGGCATTAAGACTAGGCTGCTTACAAAGGAGCGACATGAACAATACACCACAAAAAGAAAAATATTTTATCATGGAAGCAGTTCTAGTTGTGCATTGAGTGTATAATGTTTTCCTTTTTGTGCGGCAATATGAACTGTTTTGTTTTGGTACTGCAGGGTGCAATGGCCAGTGTTTTTTGCATAAACAACTGCTTGCAATAATTTTCCATCGCTCCACTCCATATCAATTTCAAAACCACCTCTTGCACAAATACCTTTAATATAGCCATTTTTTAAAGCATCAGGAAGTGCTGGAAGTAGTTCAATAATGCCGGTATGACTTTGCACAAGCATTTCAGCAATACCAGCAGCGCCGCCAAAGTTTCCGTCTATTTGAAATGGTGGATGGGCATCAAATAGATTTTTATATACACCGCCTTTTTCTGGAGATGTACTATCTGCATCCGCAGGACTTAGAAATTTAGACGCCATGAGAAGTGCGTGGTTACCGTCTTTAAAACGGGCCCACAAATTGGTTTTCCAAGCCAAACTCCAGCCCGTACCATCATCACCTCTATACAGCAGCGATTGTTTTGCGGCATCCATAAATGCCTTGTTTTTGTAAGTAATATCGGTGCCAGGATATACGCCCCACAAGTGAGAAACGTGGCGGTGCTTATTGGTGGTATCGTCTTTATCTTGTAACCATTCTTGCAACTGTCCGTATTTACCAATTTGATTGGGTGCAAGGGTATTTATTTTTTGTGCCAAGAGGCTACTATTGCGTTCATCTATTTGTAAAACCTTACTAGCAGCAATGGTACTAGTAAAAAGTTCTCTAATAATTTGATGATCCATTGTTGGACCGGCAACAAGGCCACCGTTTTCTGGAGAATTAGAAGGGGTGCTAATATACCAACCCGTTGTTTTGTCTTTTACTAGAAAGTCAACAAAAAACTGCGCCGCACCGCGCATGATGGGATAATTGTTTTTTAAAAAAGTAGTGTCCTGCGTAAATTTAAAATGATCCCAAATCATAGTACTAAGCCATGCGCCACCGGTTACCCAAATGCCATGGTTACTTGCGTTGATAGCGGCCGTTCCCTTCCAAATGTCTGTATTGTGGTGAAGAACCCATCCACCTGCATGGTAATAATTTTTAGCAGTTTCTGTACCTGCAACACGAATGTCTTGTAGCATTTTTAAAAAGGGAGAAAAGGAACTAGAAAGATTGAGTTGATCGACACC
Organism: Bacteroidota bacterium; assembly: GCA_018971025.1. Classification (GTDB taxonomy): domain Bacteria; phylum Bacteroidota; class Bacteroidia; order Chitinophagales; family Chitinophagaceae; genus Sediminibacterium. The sequence goes on from JAGWVE010000076.1 coordinate 3,371, forward strand.
CCAATAATTCATTTCCAAATTAATATTGGTGGTGTATTTACTTCCCCAAGGTGGCGTTAATAGGGGATTCCAAATACCTTGCAAGTTTGCGGGCATCACCGAATTGTGTCTGGATGACGCTAGCATTAAATACCTACTATACTGTACGTAAAGTGCAAGTAACGCGTTGTTTTTTGCTGGGTTAAAGTTTTTAATTTGAAGATCTGTAGGGATGGCTTCTTGTGGCTGATCCAACTGCAATGAAAATGTATTAAATGACTTTGTATAATCGAATAGATGTGCCGATTGTATTTGTGCATAGCTACGCTTTTTAATGTGGCCTATTTGCTGCTCCACAATGGATTCAGGATTGGCACTTACATTTTTATAATTGATAAAATTAGTAGCTGCGGCTAAATAAAATCTTGCGGTATCGGCGCCAACAATCTGAATGCTATTATTTGTAACCTGCATTTTTCCGTTAGCAGTGGTAACATGTAAATAAGCCACGCCTTTTAATGCGCCATTTTTTACTTGCACATAAAGAGCGATGGTTTGCGCATCTATTTTTTTAAGGATATAGTTTTGATGCACAGAACTAAAAGATGCAGTTACCGAGACGGCTTCTTTTTTGTTAGCCGTAAATTCTGCAACAACAACCCTGTCAGGATTGCTCGCAAAATATTTGCGGTTATAAGTTGTGCCATTCATTTTATATGAAACCGTAGAAATAGCATTTGCAATGTCGAGTGTTCTTTTATAATCATCAACGTTAGCACTATGATCAAACGTAAAATACAAATCACCAAAAGGCTGGTAACTTGCTTGGTACTGTCCAAACTGAGGCGGACTGGTGTTTTCGATATAATACTTCCATACAACTGGTAATGAAATAGATCCTAAGGTTGGGTCGTTTTTAGCATAGACCGTAAAAATCTTTTTATTTTCTTTAACCCCCGTAAATCCACCTTTGTCAAAGAAATTTAGAACTTGAACAGCTAGGACGTTTTTACCTTGGTGCAAATAAGCAGCTTTAATGGTATAGCTGCGTTTAAGGGTATTGCCTTCTTGTGAACCAATGAAATGTCCATTTACATAGGTTACATCGAGGTCTCTAATTCTGCCTAAATCGATCGTAAGATCTTTACCCAGCATAGAAGGGGGTACATCAAAACTCGTTCTAAACCACAGCTCACCGTCTAGGCCATCCATTTTTGAAAGTTGTTCCCAACCATTGATTGTGGGAAGCTCCATTGCTGGCCAATTATGATCATCAAAATTTTCGGCAGCATATTTTTTATTTTGAACCGCTTTTTCTTTCCAGTTTATTTTTTGTTGTTCATACGCACTGTCTTCCACATCTTTTAAACCCATAAAATATTTACCTGCAAGATCCTCCGCTTCTTTTTGTTTGCCCTCATTTAATAAGGTTCGAATTGGGTTTAAATATGGAAATGCATTTTTGCGATTATAATTTCTTGGGCGACCAGTCCATAAAGTAGCTTCATTAAACTGAATTTGTTCCGTTTGAATGCCGCCATATATCATAGCGCCAATATGACCATTGCCAATAGGAAGCGCATCAGTCCACTTTTGAGCTGGCTGCTGGTACCAAAGCGTAAGGTTACGCTGTTGTGCAGGCAAGCTTGTTACAGCAAGGGTTATTAAACCTGCAGTAAATAATATTTTTGACTTTCGCATGCTAACTATTTTCATTATTCAATAACAATGTTTTGTTGTGCTGCAAATTGTTGAACCACAGGTTTAGTGATACCTGAAAAATTATTATACTTTACCAAAATATCTTTAGAACCTGCGCCATTAATTGCTAAAAAAGTACGGGTATTTTGAACCGGCCATGCGTTATGTACAAATGCGCCACTTACTTCGTTAAAAACAATCACTGGATGCGCTGCTATGGGTAGTAAAGATTTTACATTGTCGATTTCGATAACTGCAGCATTATTGAAAATTATGGAAGGACCATTTTTTGTAGTGACAGAAACATTATGAAAAGCTATACCCTTGGCCTCTTGCACCACAAACCCATTGTCTGCAACTATTTCAATATTACTAAAACTTATGTTTTCGATTGGCATTTCGGAGAGTCCATTGATAAATCCTGCCTGCTTTGCCTGCGACACAGAAATATTACTATAATGGATGTTTTTAAATTGAGGCGTCCTATTAGATACAGGCTCTTCTTTTGTTTTAGCATACTGCATGTCTAACACAAAAGGACTCTCTCTAATATTTTTCATGATAATATTATCAACGCGAATATCTTCTACAACACCACCTCTTCCTCTCGCAGTTTTAATTCGGATACCACGGTCTGTGCCATCAAAAACACAATTGCTAATCACAATTTTTTTAACATCTCCACTCATCTCACTTCCAATAACAACGCCACCGTGGCCCGATAACATCGTGCAGTTGGTGATGGTATAATTTTCGGCAGGAGCGGCTTTTGTTCTACCCGGAATATCTTTTCCAGATTTAATAGTAATACAATCGTCACCTACGCTAATATGACAATTGCTGATATGTACATATTTACAGCTCTCCGGATTAATGCCATCGGTATTGGGTGAATGCGGATTGTTTATGGTTACTGCATGAACGGTTACGTTTTCACAAAATTCTGGGTTGATGGTCCAAAATGGAGAATTGCGAATCGTTATGCCTTCTATCAAAATATTTTTACAATACATAGGTTGTATAAAAGGTGGGCGTAAAAAACCGCGTTTCATTTGAGCAGGATCGTCAGGCAGTAATATGTTTTTATTTAAACTATCAAACATAAATTGCCATTTGCTACGTGGCTGGTCTTTTTTATACCCTTCTACAAAATCCCACCATTTTTTTCCATGGCCATCAATAATGCCACGTCCTTTGATGGCAATGTTTTCTGCTTTGTAGGCATAAAATAAGGGTGAAAAACTAACCACATCGACGCCTTCGTAACGGCTTTCTACCATGGGTAAGTAATGGTCAAATTGATCGCTAAAATGAAGCTCTGCGCCTGCATCAATAAGTATGGTGATATTGCTTTTTAGATGGATGGGGCCCGTTAAGTATTTACCTGCTGGGAAAAAAATAGTGCCGCCACCAACTTTAACAGCCGCTGCGATTGCTTTTTGTACCGCTGCTGTGCAAAGTTTACTGCTATCATTTTTTGCGCCATAGGAAAGCACATTAAAGTACTGCGCCTGTGTTACAGAAGCATATAAAAAAATAAGTACTAAAAGTTTTTTCATTGTTTTATGTTTTATTCAAACAGTCCATCTAATTCTTTTTTCAATCCCTTTTCTGTTATGCCAGCATCATAAGGTTTATAGCTTTCGT
>JAGWVE010000077.1 GCA_018971025.1 Bacteroidota bacterium
AACAACTTAATCGATTTATTTAAAGAGGAAGATGAACTTTTAAATAAACAAAACTAACCCTTTACGATACCCATTTCATTCTAACTTTCTAAACTCGTTTATATGATTCACTTCGATCTTCCTAAACAAAAATCCTCTATCATAAAAGTACTTGGTGTTGGTGGAGGCGGAAGCAACGCAGTTAACTTCATGTTTGATCAAAATATTGAAGGTGTTGATTTTATTATTTGTAACACAGATGCTAAAGCTATTGAGCAAAGTCGCATTCCCAATAAAATTCAGTTAGGACCACACCTTACGCAAGGTTTAGGTGCGGGTGCCAATCCTGAAGTAGGTAAACTAGCTACCGAAGAATCGCTTGAAGAAATCAAGCGCATTTTAGAAGTCAATACCAAAATGGCTTTTATTACTGTAGGTATGGGTGGTGGAACCGGAACTGGTGGCGCACCTATCATTGCACAAATTTGTAAAGACCTAGGTATTTTAACTGTAGGTATTGTTACCACACCTTTTGGATTTGAAGGTCCGCGTCGTTTGCAACAAGCACAAGAAGGTATCGATAAATTAAAGCCGCACGTAGACACGCTTCTAGTAATTAGCAACGATAAATTACGTATGCAATACGGTAATTTAAAAATGAAAGAAGCATTTGGTAAAGCAGATAATGTATTAGCAACTGCGGCTAAATGTATCACCGATATAATTAATAGTAGAGGTCATATCATTGTTGACTTTGCCGACGTTTGTACGGTAATGAAAAATGGTGGTGTTGCCATTTTAGGTAAAGCAGAAGTTGAAGGTGAAAACAGAGCACAACTTGCTATCGAAGAAGCTATTGCTTCTCCATTGTTAAACGATAGCGATATCAAAGGTGCTAAATGGATTTTAATCAATATCAATAGTGCCGAAGGTGATTACGAATGCACCATGGATGAATTAGAAATTATCAACAACCACTTACGCATGCAAGCCGGAGAAGATACGGATGTGATTGTAGGTATGGGTTACGATAATACACTCGATAAAAAAATTGGTATCACACTTGTTGCAACAGGATTTGAACATAAAGATCCATTTGCAAAAGGTCCTGTGCATACCAAAGCAGTTCCACAAGAAGAAAAAATTGTAATGACACTTCAAACAGAGCAACCAGCTCCAATGCCTGCCATTACTTTTGTTGAACCAGAGCCAGTTGTGGAAGAAGTTGCGCCTGTAGTTGAGGCTGCTGCGCCAATTGTAGAAGCTGTTGTACCTGTTGCGGAAATTCCAAGCATGCAGTCGCTAGTGCAACAATCTTTACCTCTTGAGCAAAACGATCCATTAATGGTGCGTCCAACTTTTACACCGCTTGTTGTAGAAGAACAAGCATACGTTGCACAAGTTGAAGAGGCATACGTTGCGCCTGTTGAAGAAGAACGCTATGTACTTCAATTTGAATTAAGTCCAGAAATTACCGAAGAAGTGGTGTTGCCAGAAGTAGAAACAGAAATTGTTACACCTCCTGTTACTGCTTCAGAAGCGTTACTTCAATTTACTGTAAACGCTACACCAACAGCACCTGCTACGAATTCATTTACTGGTACGATATTAAATAAGCCTACCAATATTTATGCAGATGAATCGGTAGCAGCAACACCCGTTGTACATGTGCAAGAAAAAGCACCAGTGCAAGAAGTTACCTCTGTGAAAGAAACAGCTGTTTCCGAAATGCCTATTCAAGAAGTGGTGGTTCCTGTTGCACCTATTGCAGTAGGGATTGCATCGTCTGTATCTTATATCGCTCCAAACCCAATGGCAGCGCAGCCTGCACCTGCAGCACCTGCACAACAATCTTATAGAACTTCATTTGGCGAATCGTTAAATGAATTAGAAGAAGACGCTGAGTTAGGACTTTGCGATATGGAATTAATTGAAAAACCTGAAATGCCTTCTTATAGTCAGGCCACCAATATGGCAGCACCTGCTTCCTTTATTGATGACTCTATGTTTGATGATGCTGAAGAGCAAAAACGCAGAGCTGCAGAACGCATCCAAAAATTACGCAACCTTTCATTTAATATGAGTGGTGGTGGCGCAGAGTCAGGCAGCGAATTTGACAATGTACCTGCCTATGTTAGAAGAAACATGGAACTTTTTGGAAGTACCCTTACCACTGTAGAAGATTTTTACAGTAAGTATACGGTAGGTAAAGACGATAAAGATCAAACACAAATATCAACGCTCAATACCTTTTTACACGGTAAGAAGCCCGATTAATAGTATTTAACTTTGTTTTAGCCTGGTGATTTTAGTTGTAGATCCCAACCTTTTGGTTGGGATCTTTGTTTATACATCTACAAGAAAGCTTAATTTACATTTATGCCAAGCGTATTAATAACAGGAGGGACAGGACTCGTAGGAACAGCGGTTAAATCGTTACTCGAACACAAGGGTTATGAAGTAGTTTTACTGACTAGAAGTAAAACGCCTATTAAAGGTCAGGCCCACTGGGATATAAACGCTGGCACCATTGATAGTGCTGCAATTGCAGCTGCCGATTATATTATTCATTTAGCAGGCGCTGGTGTTGCAGACAAAAGATGGTCTACGGCGCGCAAGCAAGAAATACTAGACAGCCGCACAAAAAGTAGTGCGCTACTTGTTAAGGCATTGCAAGAAACACCCAATAAAGTAAAAGCAGTGATTAGTGCTTCGGCCATAGGATGGTACGGGCCTGATAACAATGATTCAGCGCCGAAAGGATTCGTAGAAACGGATCCGTCTTATCCTGATTTTTTAGGTACTACCTGTGCCGCATGGGAAGCGTCAATTGCACCCGTTACAAACAATACCAGTGGTTTACAAAAGCGTTTAGTATGCCTTCGCACAGGCATTGTGCTTAGTAAAAATGGCGGCGCGTTAAAAGAGTTTTTAAAACCGTTAGCGGTACGAATGGCTGCTGTTTTAGGAAACGGCAAACAAATGATAAGCTGGATTGATTGTAGAGATTTAGCAAAAATGTTTGTGTATGCGCTCGAAAATGAAAACATTAGTGGCAGCTACAATGCAGTAGCACCAGCACCTGTAAGCAATAAAACACTTACCCAAACACTCGCAAAAGTGTTGTATGGTAAATTTTACATCACTACGTATGTACCTAGTTTTGTATTAAAAATAATGCTTGGAGAAATGAGTATTGAAGTGCTTAAAAGCACCACGGTATCTGCGCAAAAAATAACAGATGCAGGTTTTGTGTTTGATTACCCAGCAATATCAAAAAGTTTATCGACCCTCGATTTATAAGTTTCGCCCTCGATTTATAAATACCATTCCCTACCAAAAATTATAAATCTTTTTTGCGGTGCATCAAAAAGCAAAAAGCCCAAATAGCTGCAGTTAAAAGTAGCGATAGTACAATTTGTGAAGGCACTTCTGATAATGCTTTTTCGTAGGCTTCTTTTAAATCTTTTCCAAACCTACCCATAAAAGCAGGGGATACAATCATACGGTCCGAAATTTCGAAAGGAAGGTAACGACCTATATCGCCCCCAATTTTTTGAGCTTTTAGTTTTAAATAAGCTGTTGCAATATTTTCTACAATCAGGTAATAAAATAAAAATATTCCTAGTGCTATAAATGCTTTTTTAATGAGATAACCAAGTAAAAAAGCAATAGAAAGTTGCGCAAAGGTTTGTAAGAAAAAGAGTCCAATATAATACGATTGATCCCACATTTTAGAAACATCAAATGTGCTTGCATAGACGCTAAACCCAATGGCAACAAGGGTATATAGGATGGTGGTAATGCCACTTACAATAATTACATCCATGAGTTTACTGGTCATAAATTGACGTCTAGTCCAGCCATCAATAATGTTTTGACGTTGCGTTTTGTACTGATACTCGTTGGTTACCAGCATGATGACTAGTATAGAAGGTAGGATTACAAAAAACGATGAAATATAAGCCACCGTGTGCCAGGTTTCAGGAAAAGCAAAGGGGTTGCCTAATAACATTTTAGCTAACATGTCGGTACCTTTTTGCGTAGTGATGCGTAGGTACACATTGTAAAACATGAGGTTGGCAGCAGGGTAGGTAAGGAGTACAATAATAAGCATGGCCCAAAACGCGGGATACTTTTTTATTTTAAGCCATTCTATTTTTAGTAATGAAAACATATGGGTAGCGTTAGTCGTTGGTTAATTCAAAAAATTTAGTTTCTAAACTTTTCTTTTTGAGTTGCAATTGTTGCAGCGTAATGCCTTTTTCAAAACAGTATTTATTAATACTTTCTAATTGCGCGGTTCCAATAGGATAAAATAATTGTAGGCAATTTGTATGCTTTTTTATTTTAGAAAAACCACCCATTGATTCAACAATATTTAAAAGATCATCGTTGTTAGATGCGGCAATTTCAACAATATCTTCTTGGGCAAGCACTTCATCTACTGGGCCTGCTGTTAAGAGTATTCCCTTTTTTAAGATGGCCACATGCGTACAAACTTTTTCTACTTCGTCTAATAAATGGCTGGCCATAATAATGGTTTTACCAGCTGCAGCAAGTGATTGTATGAGGGATCTAATTTCGGCGATACCTACAGGGTCTAATCCATTGGTAGGCTCGTCAAACACAAGTACATCAGGGTTTCCAAGTAGTGCGGCACCAATGGCAAGGCGCTGTTTCATACCTAAACTATAGCTACTAAATTTACTTTTTTTGCGTTCGGATAATTTTACAATTTCAAGCACTTTATCAATATCTGCACTGTTACCTCTGCCGCTAATGGCTTGCGTAATTTTTAAATTATCGACCGCAGATAAGTAATGATAAAAATTAGGTGTTTCAAGCAAAGACCCAATTTGTTTTCTGTTATTGGTTTGAGGCGTATTTCCAAACCAGCTAAACTTTCCAGTGTCTGCGTGGAGTACGTCTAAAATAATGCTGAGTAGTGTTGTTTTACCACTGCCGTTAGGCCCTAGTATACCAAACACAGCACCAGCGGGTACTTCAAAACTTACGGCATCAAGCGCTGTAAGTTTACCGTAGTTTTTTGAAACACCGGTAATCGTTAAAATTGGATGCATAGAAAAAATTAATTTCTGATGGGTCTACCGCTTTTTAAAACACTCTGAATTCTTTCAAGTGTTTTTTTCTCGCCGCATAAACTTAAAAAAGCTTCACGTTCTAAATCTAGTAAATATTGTTCAGATACTAGGCTTTGCTCACTGAGGTCGCCACCGCACATCACGTACGCAAGTTTTTTGGCTACCACTGCGTCATGCACTGTTGCATAGCCTGCTTTTTGCATACCATTGATGCCCGCTAAAAGTGCACCAAGCGCGGATCTTCCTAGTACTTTTACATCTTTGCGGATGCTTGGCATGGTATAACCCTGTGCGTGTAAATCAAGTACGGCCGCTTTTGCGGATGCAATGCGGCGGCCGATATTCATCACCATTTGATCTTGTCCTTTTCTTAAAATGCCCATTTCAAAACCTTCTGCTGCAGAAGTTGCCACTTTAGCAGTAGCAATAGATAAGAATCTATTTTTAAGGGTAATGGTTTCTGGCTCTTCGTCGTGCATTTCATCACCGGCGCGTAACACAAATTCTTTGGTGCCACCACCGCCCGGAATTAATCCAACCCCTAGTTCTACAAGACCAATATAGGTTTCTGCAGCGGCGCAAACAACATCTGCGTGTAAGCTCATTTCACAGGCGCCACCAAGCGTTAGCGCGTGTGGCGCAACAGCTACCGGTATACTAGAATAGCGCACGCGCATCATGGTATTTTGGAACATTCTGATGGCCATATCTAATTCGTCATATTCCTGTTCAATGGCCAGCATAAAAATCATACCCACGTTTGCACCCGCACTAAAGTTGGGGCCTTCGTTGGCAATCACAAGTCCATTAAATTTTTCTTCTGATAAACTAATGGCTTTGTTAAGACCTTCCAACACTTCACCACCAATACTATTCATTTTTGAATTCCACTCAAAGCCTGCAACTCCATCACCAATATCATATAACCTGCAAGCACTGTTTTTCCAAACAAGTTGATCGGCCTTATTTTTTAATACTAAAAATGCATCACCACCCGGAAGTGCTTTGTATGAACCCGATGCTACATCGTAACAAAGTTTTTTTCCGTTTTCTATTTTATAAAAACTGGTAGCACCACTTTCTAGCATGGTATCTACCCATGGCGCAACCACGTGGCCAGCGGCTTTCATGGCTGCTACTGTTTTTGCAACACCAAGTGTGTCCCAACTTTCAAACGCACCAATTTCCCAGCCAAAGCCCGCCATCATAGCGTCGTCTACACGGTAGAGTTCGTCACTAATTTCTGGAATGCGGTGTGAAATATACGAGAACAAACCATAATGAAATGCTTTGTAAAAATCGCCAGCTTTATCTGGTGCTG
>JAGWVE010000018.1 GCA_018971025.1 Bacteroidota bacterium
CCCAATATTTTTGGTACTGTTAAAATAAAGTGCCAGCTCTCCAAGGGTAGCGCTGTGTTTGATAGGAATATTCCATCTGCCAATAAATGAACTTGAACTTTCTTCTAAAAAAGGGCCTTCTGCCGCGTCAAAGTTTCCGGAAACAGGGTTGGGTCTGTCTAGTACAATCAATGCTTTATGATTAAGCGCGCAGGCTTCTAACACATATGTCAAGGTCCATAAATAGGTATAAAAACGGGCGCCTATATCAGGGATATCAAATAGTAAGAGGTCAATATTTTCTAAATCCTGTGCAGTGGGCATGCATTTATTTCCATACAAACTAATAATGGGTAAGCCTGTAATGGGGTCGACACCATTTTGCTGCGCTTCGCCATCTGGCGCCTTTGCCGAAATGCCATGTTCAGGAGAAAACAAATAGGTAATATTGAAGCCTGCTTGCACAAGTGCCGTTCTTGAAAGTATACCTGTATTGGTAGTGGCTGCATCATTGGTTACAAGCCCTATAGACTTAGTTTTCCATGCAGGATTTTGTATGATAATTTCATCTACACCAAAACGTATCATGGGGTTTCAGTTTTAGGTGCTGGCACAAATTGAGTTTCTATTTTTAGCTGTTCCACAATATTAAAAATAATGGGACATCTATTGTAATGCATAAATGTTGTAAAAAGTCTTTTGTTAAAATGCGGTAGGTGCATGGCTGGAAATTCTTTGCATCCTTCAAATCTATAATTGTATACGGTACACTTATTTTCTTTTAAAAAATGACAAGGAACAGCGCTAATTAATAGGGCGCCATTCATCCCTTTTTCGAGATAATTTTTGTCAAATATTTCTCTGCTTTGATCTAAGTGTTCACTGAGTGCATCCGCTTCTTTTTCGTTAATATTTATTAGTAAAGTTTTGCAACAATTGCCGCAAACCGTGCAGTCAATTTTTGGGGCAATTGCGTTGTTTAAAGTATGCACTTTTTGGTCCACTAATACAGGGTCCATTTGCAATAAAAATTGAGCAAATTGTTGATTGGCCAACTCATTTTCTTGACCCGCCATTAAGAGCTGTTCAAGGTTGGTTTCTAGGTATTTTTCTGCTTCTTTGATGGTCTAAAGGTACATTTCTAGCTTTTATTTAAATAAAAACCCTGAAAAAGCCGATTTATCCACATAAACTGGCCATTTGTAGAAAAGTAAAATTGGGGCTGGTTACGAGGTAGTTAGATTTGCGGGTTGAGGATTTGGTGTCAAATCTTTTATCGGAAAAAGCAGGAGAAAAAATGGCTGAAAAAGTAAACAATAGTGCATACGACGAATCGTCGATTAGGTCCTTAGATTGGCGTGAACATATTAGGCTTCGTCCTGGTATGTATATTGGTAAATTAGGAGACGGTTCTGCTACAGATGATGGTATTTATGTACTCATCAAAGAAGTGGTCGATAACTGTATTGATGAACATACCATGGGGCATGGTAAACAAGTTGAAATTACCATCGAAGATAAAACGGTAACCATTAGAGATTATGGTAGAGGTATTCCACTTGGTAAAGTAGTGGACGTGGTAAGTAAAATTAATACGGGTGCTAAATACGATAGTAAAGCTTTCCAAAAAAGTGTGGGTTTAAATGGGGTGGGTACCAAAGCGGTAAATGCGTTAAGTCAATATTTTAAAGTAACCGCTTACAGAGATGGCAGAGAAAAAACAGCCATTTTTGAAAGAGGTGTTTTAGTAGACGATCAAAAAGAAACAAAGAGCTCGGAACCGAATGGAACACTCGTATCATTTATTCCGGATGAAACAGTGTTTAGAAATTTTCATTTTATTCATGAATACTTAGACGCGCAACTTTGGAATTATTGCTACTTGAATGCAGGTTTAACCATGCAGTTTAATGGCAAAAAGTATGTGAGTAAAAATGGTCTACTAGATTTATTACTCCGTAAAACCAATCCCGACGAACTGCGCTACCCAATCATCCATTTAAAAGGGGAGGATATTGAAATAGCGGTATCGCATAACAACGATTACGGAGAAGATATTTTTTCTTTTGTAAACGGGCAGTATACCACACAAGGTGGTACACACCAACAAGCATTTAGAGAAGGCTACATTAAAGTGATTCGTGATTTCTTCAAAAAAGATTACGACGTTTCTGATATTAGAACCAGTATTGTAGCGGCGGTTTCTGTGCGTGTACAAGAACCTGTATTTGAAAGCCAAACAAAAACCAAATTAGGTTCTCAATATGTTTTTGAAGGCGGACCTTCTATGAAAAAATTTATAGAAGAATTTTTAGCCAAAGAGCTTGATAATTATTTGCACCGTAACCCGGCAGTGGCAGATGCACTTCGTAAGCGTATCGAGCAAAGTGAAAGGGAACGCAAGGAACTCGCAGGTATTAAAAAGCTAGCTAACGAGCGCGCTAAAAAAGCAAACCTGCACAATAAAAAATTAAGGGATTGTAGGGTGCATTTAAATGATGAACCGCCTGCAAAAAACAAAGAGGAGTTTATTGTATTACAAAATAATTCTACCATTTTTATTACCGAAGGAGATAGTGCGAGTGGAAGTATTACAAAGTCTAGAAATGTAGATACCCAGGCTGTATTTAGTTTGCGTGGTAAACCACTGAATGCCTACGGACTCACTAAAAAAGTGGTGTATGAAAATGAAGAGTTTAACCTTTTGCAACACGCGCTTAATATTGAAGATGGACTCGAAGGGCTTCGTTACAACAATATTGTAATTGCCACCGATGCCGACGTGGATGGTATGCATATCCGGTTACTACTCATGACGTTCTTTTTGCAGTTTTTTCCTGACCTCGTAAAAAAGGGGCACGTATATATTTTAGAAACGCCATTATTTAGGGTGCGTAATAAACAGGAAACCATTTACTGTTACGACGAAAATGAAAAACAAGCGGCTGTAAAAAAATTAGGCAGCAAGCCTGAGATAACAAGGTTTAAGGGGCTAGGTGAAATATCACCAGAAGAGTTTGGCCGATTTATTGGACTTGACATGCGTGTACAACCCGTTATTTTAGAAGTGGGCGATCATATTCAACACTTACTAGAATATTATATGGGGAAAAATACCATGGAGCGTCAAGAGTTTATTATCAACAATTTAAAGGTTGAATTAGACCTCGTTAGCGAATAAAATTATTTATCATTTTAGAAGAGATACTTTATGATTCACGTAGTTTTTGATCATGCAAATGTGGCCGTGTTAAATGGAGCAATAGAAATCGACGAAACATTGCAAGGAAATATTATTGAAATTAAGGATGACTATATGGTTGGGCCATTAGGGGCTATTTATGAAACCGAAGGTTACCAGGAGCGCAAGCAGTGGTGGGAAGGGGTACTTCAAAATTCGCCGTATCAAGACCAGCTTACGATTGTGGATGATAAATTAACGGTGCATCAGCTGCTAACTACCTTAGATGAAAACCCCGAAGAAGAAGTGTGGTTGTGGATGGCACAAAATGCACATGATGTTTGCGGTTATTACTGGCTTATGACACAGCTCAAAGAATATGCGGGTCGAATTCAGGTACTGTATTTAAACAACCTTCCTTTTATCAATGAAAAGGGACAAATATTTTATCCAGTTTACCTGCACGAAATTCAGCCTAAAGAATTTTTAAAAGCAAAAAAATTAGCGCGTCCCATTACACTTAGTGAATTTGAGGTAGATCCAGACGAGTGGAAAAAAATTGCATTAGAGGGTTCGATGGTGCGTTTTTTAGAAGGTGGTAAAAAATTAGTAGGCAAAGGGGAAGATTTTTTTGACAAAGAAATATTATCCGGCCTTACAGGTGAGGCGGTTAAGCTAAATAAAGCAATACAAAATATATTAGCCAAGTTAAAAGTAAAAACAGGCGATGCTTTTATTGTGCACAGGCTTAAGTCGCTTGCGGTGCTTGGAAAAGTTGAAATTATTGGCAACATTGAAAAAGGTTGGAAAGATTGGAGTGTTAAATTGGCAAATTAAAATTGGGTAGTAAAAAATGGCGAAAGAGAAACATCAATATATTGTAAGTGATAATGAATCAGGGGTTCAGGGCCAATATAAAAATTGGTTTTTAGACTATGCTTCTTATGTAATATTGGAGCGTGCCGTTCCTGCCATCGAAGATGGATTAAAACCGGTACAACGTAGGATTTTACATTCTATGAAAGAAATGGATGATGGCCGTTTTAATAAGGTGGCCAACATTATTGGACAAAGTATGCAGTACCATCCGCACGGAGACGCGAGTATTGGAGATGCACTTGTGAACCTTGGTCAAAAAGATTTACTGATAGATACACAGGGTAACTGGGGGGATGTAAGAACAGGAGATCAGGCGGCTGCTTCACGTTATATCGAAGCGCGCTTATCAAAGTTTGCACTCGAAGTTGCCTTTAATCCAAAAACAACCACATGGCAGTTAAGTTACGATGGACGAAAAAATGAGCCTGTAACACTTCCGATGAAATTCCCTTTACTACTTGCACAAGGTGCCGATGGTATTGCGGTTGGTTTGTCAACTAAAATTTTACCCCATAACTTTTGCGAATTAATTGATGCTACCATCAAATATTTAAAAGGTAAAAAGTTTGAAATCTTTCCTGATTTTCAAACGGGTGGTATGATAGATGTTTCTGGCTACAACGAGGGTAAGCGTGGTGGTAAAGTAAGGGTACGTGCGCATATTGAAGAGCTGGACAAAAAAACGCTCGTTATCAAAGACGTGCCTTATGGTGTTACTACTACCCAGCTTATGGAAAGTATTACCAAGGCCAACGATCAGGGTAAAATAAAAATTAAAAAAGTAACGGACGTTACAGCAGCTGCCGTTGAAATTCATATTGATTTAGCACCTGGTATTTCTCCAGATATCACCATCGATGCGCTCTATGCATTTACAGATTGTGAAGTAAGTATTTCTCCTAACGCCTGCGTGGTCATTAACCATAAGCCACACTTTATAGGGGTGCAGGAACTTTTAAAAGACGCCGCAGACAATACCAAAGAATTGCTTCGCAAAGAATTGGCTATTAGGTTAGCTGAGCTGGAAGATAAATGGCATTATACCTCGCTAGAAAAAATATTCTTTGAAGAAAAAATATACAAAGAGTTAGAACAAAAACACGCGTCTTGGGATACTGTGATAGAAGCGATAGATAAAGCCTTTACACCGTTTAAGAAAAAACTAAAACGCGATATCGAAAGAGAAGATATTTTAAAATTAACGGAAAAGCCGGTGCGCCGTATTTACCGTTTAGACATCAATGATTTAATTGAACAAATTAGATCCATCGAAGAGGAAATCAAGCAAGTTAAATTTGATTTAGAGCATTTGACAGAATATGCCGTTGCGTATTTTGAAAATCTCCTCAAAAAGTTTGGTAAAAATAAAGAACGCAAAACAGAAATTAAAGCTTTTGATACCATTCAGGTAAAGCAAGTGGCTATCGCCAATACCAAGCTATACATCAATAGGGCAGAAGGTTTTATAGGAACCAGTCTTAAAAAAGATGAGCATTTGTGTGACTGTTCTGACTATGACGATATTATAGCGTTTACCAAAGCAGGCACCATGAAAGTGGTTAAGGTTTCTGATAAAATATTTATTGGGAAAGACATTTTATATGCTGCGGTGTTCCAAAAAAATGATGAGCGTACTACTTACAATATGATATATGTAGATGGCGCTTCAGGTGTTAGTTATGCCAAGCGTTTTAACGTTACAGGTGTTACCCGCGATAAAGAATATGATTTAACAAAGGGAACTGATAAAACCCGCGTACATTATTTTACAGCCAATTTAAATGGTGAAGCAGAAACGCTTAAACTAATATTAAGTCCAAACTGTACTGCTCGTATTAAAGAGCTTGATTTTTATTTCGAAGAAATAGAAATCAAAGGACGTTCAAGTATGGGCAATCAGGTAACCAAGTACCCGATTAAAACGGTTAAGTTTAAAGAAGCGGGTAAAAGCACACTAGCTGGTCGCAAACTTTGGTTTGACGATAAATTTGGCAGGTTAAACACTGAAGAAAAAGGTAAATACCTTGGTAGTTTTGAAGATGAAAAATTAATTGTCATCACAAATGACGGCACTTACGAATTAACGGATACCGAACTTGCTCAGCGTTTTGATCCTGAAAAAGTGATGCTCATCGAAAAGTTTGATCCTGAAAAAATCATTACTGCTGTGTATTTAGACAATGATAAAATGCAGTACAATGTAAAGCGTTTTAGAATTGAAACCACCACGCTAAAAACCGAGTTTTTATTTATCAAAGAAGGTAAAGGAAATAAGCTTGAAGCCGTAACTACTATCCAAGAACCTATTTTGCAAGTACAAACAGGCAGGGGTACCCAAGTGCGTGCTGCTAAGTTTAAAATTGCCAAAATGGTGGATGTTACCGGTTGGAAGGCCGTAGGCTCTAAACTCACCGATTTTAGTAAAACCATTGAAATGCAGTGGGAATCGCGTCCTAACGACCCAAATGCGCAACCTGAGTTGTTTGGCTAAACTAACTTACTTTTGCACAAAGTAGAAGTATGGAGCCCGTTTTAGTAGGTTGTTACAATGAGTTGGTGGTAAACCGTAAGGTTGATTTTGGATTTTACCTAGATAATGGCGAAGAAGGCATTTTATTGCCCAAACGTTTTGCGCCCTCAACGCTCAAAATTGGCGATACCATCAAGGTGTTTGTTTACCACGATTCTGATAATAGACTTATTGCAACTACACAGGTAGCCAATGCATCGGTGGGTGAAATTGCGCTTTTAAAAGCAGTAGCCATTACAAGGCAAGGTGCATTTTTGGATTGGGGTTTAATGAAAGATTTATTTGTTCCTACTTCTAAACAGTTAGGCGGTATGCGTGAAGGAGGTATGTATCTTGTTAAGTTGTACCTCGATGAAATGACGGGCAGGGTTGCAGCCACAGAAAAAATTGAACAGTTACTAAGCAATGAAGTATTAACGGTTAAAGAATTAGACGTTGTGGATTTGATTGTATACCGTAAGTCGGAACTTGGATATGTGATGATTGTAAACAACAAGCACACCGCCATTTTACACAGGAACGAAATTTTTAAAGAATTAAATATTGGCGATAAGCTTACAGGTTTTGTAAAAGCCATAAAGCCAGAAAATAAATTGGACGTTGTATTAGGCAAGCCCGGTTTTGGAAGGGTAGAAGATGAGCAGGAAAAAATTCTTCGCTTGTTGCAAGAAAATGATGGCTACCTCCCGTATCACGACAAATCGGATCCAGAAGATATTTATAACTTTTTTGGCATGAGTAAAAAGTCATTTAAAATGACAACAGGAACTTTATACAAGCAGCGTAAAATAGAATTTACACAAACCGGCATTAAGTTAGTTGAAGCATAGTCTTTAACCAACGCTTATTCCTATAATTTTTCCGATACCAAAAGTAATGGCTGCAGCAATCAGTCCAAAAAGCACTTGTCTGAATCCGCTAAACCACACCGATTTTCCAGTAAATAATGTGATAGCTGCACCTATAAAAAATAAGCCAACCGTACTGGCTGCAACGCTTACCAGCACTGCTTTATAGCCCGTTATAAAAAAGAAAGGGAGTATTGGAATAATGGCACCAATAGCAAACATTAAAAATGAATAAATAGCGGCTTCTGCTGCAGATCCCTGCAGTTCTTCTGCGTTAATGCCGAGTTCTTCTTTTACCAATATTTCGTGTGCCTTTGATTTGTCTTTCATGATGTCAGCGGCCATGGCAGCTGCTTGTTCTTGAGGAATTCCTTTGGCAATGTAAATGAGCGCCAGTTCTTTTTCTTCGCCAGCTGGATTGTTTTCTAACTCTTCCATTTCTAATTCCATCTGATTTTCGTAAAGCTCTTGCGCGCTTTTTACAGAAATCCATTCGCCCAGTGACATTGATAATGCACCCGCTAAAAGTCCGGCGAGTCCTGCTACAATAATACCTGCCTGCGCAGTAGCGGCGCCTGCTACACCCATGATTAAACTAAAATTGGAAACGAGTCCATCGTTACCGCCAAGCACGGCTGCGCGTATAGCGTTTCCACCCACATTTCTATGCTTTTTTTCGAGCTTCACTATATGTGAGCCTGTTACGTTTTCTTGATTCTCTAAAATGGATCTAAGTATTTTAACATGGGTCGTTTCGGTACCTAAAGTGGCCATGTTGTTTTTTTCTTTTCCGGCAAGGGTGGCTGCTGCAATACTTTTTTCGGTATCCATCATCGCACCAAGCACATGGTCATAGCCAAAAACGGTGCCAATCAAATTCCAAGTTTTAGCGCGCCAAGAAGGCTTAAAAATACCTTCAATTGAAATATTTTGTTTTTGCGCAAATAGCACCGCATGAGATTTTTCGATATCACTCATTTCTCTGTAAACATGCGCTATTATAGGATCTTCTTCATGCGCTGCTAACTGGCTATATAAATAACTAGCGTCAATTTCTGTTTGTACTTGTGCTAAAGTCATCTCAAAATATTTACAATAAAGTTCGGTCAAAAATGTGGTACTATGATTTATCTTTACAAAGTAAAATTTTACCATGAAAAACAAACTCGTTTATATCGTTGCGGCCGTTAGAACGCCTATCGGAAGTTTTGGCGGATCCCTTAAAGATATTTCAGCTACAAAGCTTGGCGCAACTGCAATACAAGCAGCCATAACGCGCGCAGGAATTGCAGGATCTGATGTAGACGAAGTGATCATGGGCTGTGTACTGCAAGCTAATTTGGGTCAGGCGCCTGCGCGTCAGGCGGCAAAATTTGCGGGTCTTCCGGATTCAGTTATTTGTACAACGGTAAACAAAGTTTGTGCGAGCGGTATGAAAGCCATTACGCAAGGAGCGCAAGCTATATTGTTAGGTGATGCATCAGTAGTGGTAGCAGGTGGTATGGAAAATATGAGTAGCGTTCCGTTTTATGCGGGTGCTATGCGTTGGGGAAATAAATACGGAGATACTGTTTTAACGGATGGTATTGCCAAAGATGGATTAACAGATGTGTACCATAATTATGCGATGGGCAACGCCGCAGAATTATGTGCGAGTAAATATAGTTTTAGCAGAGAAGATCAAGACGCATTTGCAGTAGCGAGTTATACAAAAAGTAGAGCCGCTTGGGAGGCAAAATCATTTGATGCCGAAATAGTTCCGGTTGCTATTCCGCAAAGAAATGGCGAACCCCTATTATTTACAAAAGATGAAGAACCGTTTAATGTAAAGTTTGAAAAAATTCCTGGACTAAAACCAGCATTTACAAAAGACGGCACCATAACAGCAGCAAATGCATCCACCATGAATGATGGAGCAGCGGCTGTGGTTCTTATGAGTCAAGAAAAAGCAGAAGCGCTTGGCATTAAACCCATTGCCATTTTAAAAAGTTATGCCGACGCAGAGCAGGCGCCAGAATGGTTTACAACCACCCCTGCATTAGCGGTTCCTAAAGCCGTTGCAAAAGCCGGATTGTTGGTATCTGATTTGGATTGCATAGAACTTAACGAAGCTTTTTCGGTGGTAGGTCTTGTCAATACACAAATCATGCAACTCGATCCTGCAAAAGTAAATATTAAAGGAGGCGCAGTATCTATTGGGCATCCGCTAGGATGCAGTGGTGCAAGAATTGTGGTTACACTGATTCATGCATTAAAAGATGTGTCTGGAAAATATGGTGCTGCAGGAATTTGTAATGGTGGTGGTGGTGCTACCGCTGTTGTCATTGAAAATTGCTAATTAAACTTTTAAGCTTTTTTTTAGGCTGTTTGTTCTGCAATTTCATCCATCGAAATACCCATATGACTCTCGTCGTAAGTACACTCACCATTAATAATTACAAGTGCTTGAGGAGATTCGTGGTGTACTTTAAATTTTTCAGCAATCGCTGCAGAAATATCTCTGTGTTGTAATAAGTCAAGTAAATAAAAATCTACACCAGCTGGGGCGGTACTACTTTCTAATCTATTAAGTGCCATGGAACTAATACTACAACGGGTACTGTGTTTAAAAAGTACTTGGGGTGTGTTAAAAGAATCGGCAGCAATAGCCTCAAGTTGATCAATACTATTGAGATGTTTCCAATCCATAAGGGACGTAAAAATGGTAATCGAAAAGGTCTAAATATTATGGTCTAAAATAACGAGGATTGGTAGTTGGGCAACCTCTGCTTTTAGAAGCATTGCAAGAAACCATAAATGTGGCGCCGGCTAACAATAAAAAAAGAAGTGCGGTGGTCTTTTTCATACTAAAAGGATAGGTTATGCGTTTTGTTTCTGTGCTCTATTACTCCAAAGATACCAATTTGGTTTCAAATGATGCCTTTTGGAAGATATAGATCTGTTAAATATATAAACGAAAAGTTTAATTTTTTAGTATGAAGGTTCATTTTATATCCATTGGGGGAAGTGTGATGCACCAATTGGCCATTGCATTACAAGGGAAAGGCTACCAAGTTACCGGTACCGACGATGAAATTTTTGAGCCTGCGCTTACCCATTTAAGAGATAAAGGCTTGTTACCCAATGCTTTTGGCTGGCAGCCGGACCTCATTACCTCAGATTTGGACGCAGTAATTCTTGGCATGCACGCCAAGGCCGATAATCCAGAGCTGATAAAAGCGCAGGAACTGGGTTTGTCAATTTATTCTTTTCCTGAGTATATTTTCCACGAAAGCCAGCAAAAAAAGAGGGTCGTTGTGGGTGGAAGCCATGGCAAAACCACCACTACTAGTATGATTATGCATGTACTCAAAACATGCCATCAAGACTTTGATTACTTAGTGGGCGCAAAACTTGCGGGTTTTGATCAGTCTGTTAAAGTAACCAATGCTCCCACCATTGTTTGTGAAGGGGATGAATATTTAGCAAGTGCATTACTCAGACAACCTAAGTTTCACTTTCTGTTTCCGCATGTAGCTATTTTAACAGGTATTGCCTGGGATCATATCAATGTGTTTCCAACTTTCGAATTTTATTTAGAGCAGTTTGTGATTTTCATGAATAAAATTGAAGCGGGCGGTGTATTAATTTATAACGAAACGGATGAAGTGCTAAACACGTTGGTGCTATCTAATAAACGTACCGATATTAGATACATTCCGTACAAAGTGCCTGCGCATCAAATTACAAATGGTCAAACCTATATTACTTTAGATGGGGCAGAAGGTCCACTCAGTGTTTTTGGAGATCATAATTTACTAAACATGCAAGCGGCATATTTTGCTTGTGCCGAATTAGGCATTACTGCACAAGATTTTGTAAAGGCCATGGCTAATTTTACGGGTGCTTCTAAAAGACTCGAGTTATTGGCAAGCAATGCGCACTGTAATATATACAGAGACTTTGCGCATGCGCCCAGTAAAGTAATAGCCACTATTGAAGCAGTAAAACAACAATTTCCTTCTAGAAAATTAATAGGTGTATTAGAACTACATACATACAGTAGTCTCAACAAAGAATTTATGCATCAGTATAAGGGGGCGCTTGAAAAAACAGATATCGCTGTTGTTTTTTATTCGAAACATGCACTCCAAATTAAAGGTCTCCCTGAACTCCCTGAAAGCTATGTGGTAGAAGGGTTTGATAAAAATGGATTGCGCGTGATGACGGATAAAAACGCATTAGAAGCATGGCTTCGTACACAAGATTATTCCAATACCAATTTAGTATTAATGAGTAGTGGTAATTATGATGGAATTGATTTACCTTCCTTTGCCCCAACTTTAATCTAACATCCAATTATGAAATTGCAATTAACAAGACCCATCGCCTTTATTGATTTAGAAACAACGGGCGTTACCGTAAGCACAGACCGAATTGTAGAAATTGCAATTGTAAAAATTAGTCCGGACGGCAGTAAAGTTGTTAAGCGAAAATTAGTAAATCCACTCATGCCAATTCCAGCAGGCGCATCTGCCGTGCATGGTATTTCAGATGAGATGGTAAAAGATGCTCCGTCCTTTAAACAAATTGCCAACGAAATCAAACAGTTTTTAGAAAATTGTGATTTAGGTGGATATAATAGCAATCGTTTTGATATCCCAATGCTTATCGAAGAATTTTTAAGAGCAGGTATCGAATTCTCTATCGAAGGAACAAAGCTAGTGGATGTTCAAAAAGTATTTCACATGATGGAGCAGCGTACGTTAAGTGCTGCCTATAAATTTTATTGTTCAAAAGTATTGGAAGGAGCGCATGGTGCAGAAGCAGATGCTACCGCAACATGGGAAGTGCTTGAAGCACAACTTGAAAGGTATCCGCAATTAGGAGACACCGTAGAAAGCATTGTAAAAGTTACTGGCGAAGAAGACATTGTAGATTTTGCACGCCGTTTTATTAAAGTGAATGGCATCGAAATATTTAATTTTGGTAAGCACAAGGGCAAGCCCGTAACGCAAGTACTAAAAGAAGAACCGCAATATTACGACTGGATGATGAAAGGGGATTTTGCTATGAACACCAAGCAAAAGCTTACCGAAATACTCAATAGAACCATCGTAACCAAGGCCTAAACAAGCTTTTTAGGGGACTAGATCAATCAATTTACCGGAATTAACGCCGTTTTACATAAGTAATGGAGCTTTCTGTAATATAAATCCGTTAGTATTTGTATTTTAGCCCTTCTACATACCCCCAGCATTTTGGAAAAACTAGTTATTATACCAACCTACAACGAGCGCGAAAATATTGCTGCAATCATCGCGGCTGTATTTGAATTGCAAGCTGGCTATCATATTTTAATTATTGATGACGGATCGCCGGATGGAACAGCGAGCATTGTAGAGGATTTAATGAAGCAACACGAGGGGCAATTGTTTATTGAAAAACGTTCAGGAAAATTAGGACTAGGAACCGCTTATATCCATGGATTTAAATGGGCGCTTGCTAAAGGCTACCAATATATTTTTGAAATGGACGCCGATTTTTCACATAGCCCTCAAGATTTGGAACGACTATACGCTGCTTGTAATATTATTGGCGCAGAAGTTGCGGTAGGCAGTAGATATGTAAAGGGTGGTCGTACCGAAAACTGGCCACTGGATAGACATATATATAGCAAGGGAGGCGCTTTTTATACCAAGCTCATTACTTGGCTTCCGGTAAACGATCCAACAGCAGGTTTTGTATGTTACAAACGAAAAGTATTAGAAACGATTAATTTAGACGAAATACGTTTTGTTGGATATGCATTCCAGATTGAAATGAAATTTAGTGCCTGGAAATTAGGATTTAAAATTATTGAAGTACCTATCACTTTTGTAGACCGTAAAATAGGTCAAAGCAAAATGAGTAAGGGTATTATCAAAGAAGGCGTTTTAGGCGTTTTAAAAATGCAGTGGGAGAGTTTGTTTCACCACTATGCAGATAGGCTTCGAAAAAAATAATTGTGAGAAAAGCCTTACTTCAACTTCATGCATCTGTTTTTTTAGCCGGCTTTACCGGAATCCTTGGCGTACTCATTGAATTAAATGAAGGCTTACTGGTTTGGTACCGCATGGCCATAACAGTCGTTACGTTACTTGCGCTTTTAGTGATCGGTAAAAAATGGCAAAACTTGCCTTTTGCGCAAGTGAAAAAATTGTTTGGCATAGGTATGCTGATTGCATTACACTGGGTGTTCTTTTATGGGAGCATTAAATTTGCAAATGTATCTATTGGGCTTGTTTGTGTAGCAGGAGCAGGCATATTTACTGCTTTATTAGAACCTCTTATTTTAAAAGTAAACATCAAGTGGCCAGAAGTGGCGCTTGGTGCACTGAGTTTGCTAGGTATCTTTTTAATTTTCAAATTTGACGCACGTTATAGACTTGGTATTGGACTTGGCATTGTGTCTGCCATACTTGCATCTATATTTTCGGTATTCAATAAAAAAGAAGTGGATAAGCAGCCGGCGCAAATGATGATGGTGTATGAGTTAACCGGCGGGCTTTTTTTGTTGACACTACTCATGCCATTTTACCTCAGTTATTTTAATGTAGCAAAAGTGTTTCCTAGCTTATCAGATATAGGATGGCTCTTAATTTTAAGTTGGTTGTGTACGGTTGTAGCCATGGATTTAATACTCCAGGCACTTAAAAAAGTATCTGCATTTACACAAAACCTAACGCTCAATTTAGAACCCGTTTATGGAATCCTACTTGCCTTTTTAGTGTACCACGAAAACAAACAATTAGGGCCTAGTTTTTATTTAGGCATTTCTTGCATTGTGGTTTCGGTGGTTTTCCAAGTAGTGAGAGCCTCAAAGTCTTGATAGTGCTCCATTAAATCTTTCAACTCTTTTTTTAGCGACACAATTGTTTTTGCGTATGCAGGATCCTGAATGAGATTCTTCATTTCGGTAGGGTCTTTTTGCAAATCAAATAATTCCCAGTCGTTGTGCGGCCCATAAAAACGAATGAGCTTATACCTTGTAGTGCGAATACCAAAATGTGGTGCTACATGATGTGGCTCTGGATATTCGTAATAATGATAGTACATGGATGTGCGCCAAGTTGCTGCAAATGATTTTTTTGCAGCAGGGCTCCCTTTTACTACGAGCGGTAAAAAGCTTTTGCCTTGCATGTCTGAAGGCGTTTGAATACCTGCAATATTTAATATGGTAGGCGCAAAATCAATATTAACAATCATTTCTTGCAATTGGGTGCCTGGTTTAATTTGACCTGGATAACGCATTACAAAAGGGGTTCTTAAACTTTCTTCATACATAAACCTTTTGTCAAACCATCCATGTTCGCCCATATAAAAGCCCTGATCAGATGCATAAATAACAACGGTGTTTTGATCTAACTGATGAGCCGCTAAATAGTCTAGAATTTTCCCAATACCTCTATCTAATGATTTTGCAGTTGCTAGGTAATCTTTCAGGTATCTTTCAAATTTAAATTTAAGTAGGGCGGCGCTGTCATTTTTTACAGCTTCATATTGTTTAGATACTCCCGTATAATATTTTTTGTAAGCAGCTTTTTGAGTAGGGTCGAGCCTCGCAAACATACCGGTGCCTATTTTATCCCAGTTCACATTGATTTTTAAATCGTCTTGAAGCACCATGGTTTTATCGACTGTCATGTCTTGTAAACGTGCCGCTTCGCGGTTATTGTAATTGTCTTTAAAATTTGCGGGATATGGAAAATCAATATTATCAAAAGCGCCAAGGTCTTCTATGTCAGGCATCCAGTTGCGGTGTGTGGCTTTTTCACCCACAACTAAAAAGAAAGGCTTAGTCGTATCTCTTTTATCCAACCAATTGGTAGAAAACTCGGTAATTAAACTTGTAGTATAGCCCTTATACGCTGTTGTATCGTTAGGCATATTAATAAAGTTCGGTTGAAAGTACTGGCCCTGGTCTGGAAGTATTCTAAAAAAGTCAAAGCCAGAAGGAAGTGTTTGCAAATGCCACTTTCCAATCCATGCAGTTTGGTAGTCTTTTTGTTTGAGTAATTTTTGTACCTGTTGTTGATTGCCATCAAAAAATCTGCGCGGACTATTGTCCTTTAATCCATTGATGTGATTGTATTTTCCGGTTAATAAAACGGCCCTGCTGGGTGCACAAATAGAGTTGGTTACAAAAGTGTTTTTGGCAATCATACCTTCATTTGCAATACGGTCTATATTGGGCGTTTGCATGAGGCTCTTGCCATATGCACTAATGGTTTGCTGGGTATGATCGTCCGAAAAAATAACAATAATATTGGGTGGCTTATTGCTACTTTTTTGCGCCTGCAATAAACTACTGCAAACGAGTATTAGGGTACATAAAAATGTAAATTGTTTTTTCATAAAATATATTTTTAGCTACCAAAGCTTTTTTGATTGGGTAAACGTCCCCAGTCTGGTAAATCAATATTTAAATTATCATGCTTTTCTAGCATTTCTTTTTTGAGTGCTGTACGCATGCTTGCAATTTTTTCTTGCATGGCAGGGTTTGTGGCTAAGTTATTGGTTTCGTAGGGGTCTTTACGTAAATCAAATAGCTGTGTGGTGAGAACACCCTTAACATTGTAAACAATCAGTTTAAAACCATCGCTAGTTTTAATGCTCCTGCTCCAATGTCCGTATACGTTATAAATTTGTGTTCTAATATTTGCTCCCGGATTTTTTATGGCAGGCATCAAACTCTCTGCTTCTACAGAACTTGGTTTTTGAATTTGCAGGTATTCGTAAATAGTGGGGTTGATATCACTCAAATACGTAAATCCATTATTTTTTTTATTAACCGGGATGCCAGGCCCTGCCATTATGAGCGGAACGCGAATGCTATGCTCATATAAATTTTGTTTCCCTAGTAAGCCATGCTGCCCAACCGCAAGCCCATTGTCGCCAGCAAAAACAATCAGTGTTTCATTTGTAAGACCCGCAGCGTCAAGTGCTGCAAGGATGCGTCCAAGTTGTGCGTCCATTTCAGACACCATGCCATAGTAATGCGCAATTTCTTTTTTTACAGCCTCTGGGGTTCGGGGGTGCGGTAATAACATTTCATCTCTTACTGCTAAATCACCATTATCAAAAGGATGACTCGGTAAAAAATTAGGTGGAAGGTTGATGGTGTCTGGATTGTACCAAGCATCGTATTTAGTAGGAGGGGTTCGAGGATCGTGGGGAGAAGTAAAAGCTACATAACAAAAAAACGGCTGTTCTTTTGCTTTTTTGCTGCTCAAAAATTTGATGGCAGTGCTCGCATATAATTCGGTACTAAATGTATCGCTCTTCCAACTATTTTTTGGGTCGTATACACCGGTAGGGTCAAAATGATTGACCGTTGGATGAAACTGACCACCATTATTTTCGAAGTGCATGCCTCCAAAAAATATGTTATCGCCACTATTAAAAAATCGGTGATGTGAAGCTTTATCAGAATGCCATTTGCCGGTATGAAATGTTGTATAGCCTTTTTGTTGGAGCAATTCAGGGAGTCCGGTTAAACTATCTGGAATAGTGCCGCCATCACCAGGGAGTCTGGTAACATACCTGCCCGTTAATAGCATTACCCTGCTTGGAATACAAACCGCGCCTTGGTGTCCGCCCATAACATGTGCCTGCGTAAATGTAAGCCCCCTTGCTACTAATTTGTCTAGGTTGGGTGTTTTGATTTGCTTGTTGCCCAGTGCATGTATGGTTGCAAAACTTTGGTCGTCCGAATAAATGATGAGCACATTTTTAGCGTGCTTGGTATGGTTCGTTTGTGCCGATGCAAATGTTATAATTGCAAAGAAGCAAACGACCCAGCTAACTAAATAATGACGGCTCATGATTTTGCTGACTTATTGAATTTGTAACTGATATGCCACTACCGAATTTTTTAAAAAGGTAGGTACGTAAATAATTTTATTTTTTGCATCATAGCCAATGTCTGCGCTGTTAATTTTTTCGGTTCTGGTATCAAACAAAGTTATTTTTTGCGCCCCTGCTACTACGTAATATACAATACCATTCCAGCAGCTTACAATATACTGGTTGGGTGCCACTTTTTCAATGCCATCGGTACTTGGGTCCATGCCATCCATTATTTTTGAAATAGCGCCACCAGCAGTTAATGATAATAAAGAACCTTTGTCTAAAATAAGGAGCTGATCGTCGAGGCTTAATAAACCATTAGGTCCTTGTAAGTTTTCTATTTCTGTAGTTACTATATTATTTTCATAGCGGTGTACTTTTCCTGTTCTGCTATCTGATACAAAAACAGCACCTTTATTATTGACGGTTACGTCATTTAAAAATACAGATCCTTCTATCGGAATTTTTTTAATGATGACCGCTTTTTTAATATCAATAACAACAAGCTCTGTTAGATCAGCTACATAGAGTTCTTGTTTGTATTTTGCCATACCTTTTGGCGCATTTAATCCAGTTGCCCATTCTAAATTTATAGGGGTGCCTGTTTTGGATAATTTGCTAATACTCCCTTTGCCATCTTTAGCTGTCGATGCACCATCAATATTGGAAACCCAAATGCAGTTTTCTTTTTCATCTACTAAAACGGATTCTGGTACTTTTAAAATCGTATCAGTTGCCCATAGTTTTTGAACGGTAGCCTTTTGAGCACGCACGCTTACAAAAACAGCGATTACTAGGGCTAAAGAGCATATCATTTTTTTCATAAAATAGGTTTGTGGAAGAAAGTTAAAGAAAATAAGGGGTCTGCCATTCGCTTTTGACCCACTAAGCCTCTTTTTGTTCATTTATGGGTATAAAATGTAGAATACGGCCCATCTTAAACTTAGTTTTCTCTTATGGCACTTATTAAATTGCTGTATCATTTGAAACTTTTTAATGCCCTTTTATGCGTTACATTTCTATCTTATTTTTTCTTGTGCTAAGCTTAGCTGTGCAGGCTCAAAAAAAGCCTTTAGACCATACGGTATATGACAATTGGCAGTCTTTTGCCGATCGTGCCATTAGCAATGATGGTAAATATGTAGCATATGCTATTAATCCGCAAGAGGGTGATGGGGTACTCGTGTTACAATCGGTACAAGGGGGTTATAAAGTAGTGATTCCAAGAGGTGCTGGCGTGGTGCTATCAGAAGATAGTAAATATGCTGTTTGTAGGATCAAGCCAACTTTTGTACAAACCCGTGATGCAAAAATTAAAAAGAAGAAGCCCGATGAAATGCCAAAAGATAGTCTTGCTATTATTAAGTTAGGGGATAATAAAGTGGTAAAAATACCCCGCCTAAAATCATTTAAACTACCAGATGATGCAGGTGGCTGGTTGGCATATTTATTAGATAAGGAACAACCTGAAGCGCCAAAAACAAAAGCGACACTTGACTCTGCTGCAAAAATCAAATCTATGTTTGCAATGGCGGATAGTTTGGTGCGCGCCGCAGACAGTATTCGTTTAAAAGCAACAAATGCTTCTGTAAAAGGGATGGCTGTGTTGCAAACACCTGCAGCACCTGCTAAAGTAGCAGAAGAAATTACAGAAGAAGGCACAACCCTGGTGCTTATGAATTTAAACACCGGTGCCGAAACCAAATACACTTTAGTGAGTGATTTTTATTTTAATAAAAAAGGAACTGCGCTCGTACTCAAAAAAACCAAAAAAAATGCAGAAGCTGGTTCTGCTGCCACCATTGTTAAGGTGGATTTGTCAAGCATGAAGGCTACCACTATTCTTACTAAATTTAATGACGCCAAATTATTTAGAATGGATGAGGCTGGAAAGCAATTAGCATTTGTTGCTGAGAGAGATAGTTCCGCTAAAGCACTTCGTAAATTTTATCAATTGTATTATTACGCGGATGGTAAAGATTCTGCTGTAGCCATTGCGAATCAAACATCTAAAGGCGTTCCGGCAGGACATATTATTAGTGACAACCAAGCTGTAAGTTTTAGTAAATCGGGTAGTCAATTATTTTTTGGAACGGCTCCTTTATGGCCATTAAAAGATACCAGTTTACCAGAGTTTGACAGGGTAAGTGTAGATATTTGGCATTACAATGATGATCAAATTATGCCCATGCAATTACGGTCTGTAGAAACAGAATTAAAAAGAGCATACACTGCTAGATACGATTTTAAATTAAACGCTGTTGTGCCACTTGGTTCTACGAAATTTAGAAACGTGATACAAACAAATGATGGTGATGGTTCCGTTTTTTATGCAGCTACCGATGAAGGCAAAAGAATAGCATCACAGTGGCAGGGTTATACCAAGAGTGATATTTATACGATAAATCCCATAGACGGAAATGCTAAGCTTATTAAAGCCAATTTAAAATCAGGTAATGTGCAGCCTAGTGTATCTGGTAATTTACTCTTGTATTACGACGAACCTGCAAAAAAATATTTCGTGTACAACCATACAACAGGCGCGACCGTTCAAATTGCAAAAGATATTACAGCGCCACTCTATGACGAAGAAAATGATGTGCCCGATGATCCAAATGCATATGGCGTAATGCGCTGGACCGAAAATGATCAGTATGTATTACTCTATGACAGGTTTGATATTTGGCAGGTTGATCCTTTAGGAAAACAAAAATCTATTTGCTTAACAGGAGGTCGTGCTAATAAAATTTCTTACCGATTTATTGCAACAGATCTTGACCAAAAATTTGTAAAAACGGGAGATCAATTACTCCTTCGTGTGTTTGATGAAAAAGATAAAACCGCAGGCTTAGCAACGCTTGTATATGGTACAGGTGCGTTAACTGTTTTGTTTAAAGAAAAAGTAGCACTTAGTCCGCTCGTTCAAAAAGCAAAAGATGCAGATGTATTACTCTATACCAAAGAGTCGTATGTGCAATCTCCAGCGCTCTATGCTTCTAGTGTAAATGGGGGTAATGTCAATCAATTGGCTACTACCAATGCACAACAAATCAATTACAATTGGGGTAACGCCGAGTTGTTTACTTGGAAAGCCTATACGGGTAAAATAGCAGAAGGTATTTTGTACAAGCCTGAAAATTTTGATGCGACTAAAAAGTATCCGATGATTGTTTATTTCTACGAACGTAACAATCAAACCTTATACAATTATATTCCGCCTGCACCAACAGCTTCACGTTTAAATATTTCATTTTTTGTAAGCAGAGGCTACGTAGTTCTTGTGCCAGATATTTGGTACAAGACAGGTTATCCAGGTCAGGGCGCTTACGATTATATTTTAAGTGGAACGCGCGCTGTTGTAAAACAAGGATATATTGATAGCACTAAAATTGGTCTTCAAGGTCAAAGTTGGGGAGGCTATCAAATTGCACATCTAATTACCAGAACCAATTTATACGCTGCTGCATGGGCTGGTGCGCCGGTTGTTAATATGACAAGTGCATACGGTGGTATTCGTTGGGGCCCTGGCATGAACCGTCAATTCCAATACGAAAAAACACAGAGTAGAATTGGTGCTACCTTATGGGAGAAACCAAATTTATATATCGAAAATTCGGCCTTATTTCATTTGCCTAAAGTGACTACACCACTTGTTATTATGGCCAATGACGCTGATGATGCTGTGCCTTGGTATCAGGGTATTGAATTTTATACGGCTATGCGCCGTTTGGGCAAAAAAGTTTGGATGTTAAACTATAACAATGAAGCACACAATTTAGTGGAGCGAAAAAATAGAAAAGACATTCAAATTAGAGAACAACAATTCTTTGATTATTTATTAAAAGGAGAGAAGCCGGCACCATGGATTTCAAATGGTGTTCCTGCAACAATGAAAGGAAGAGATTGGGGACTACAATAGAATGGCTTAGGCCGTTCTATTAGGATCCCAGGCTTCTAGTTGGTTGGCTACTTCTGTTAAAAAGCTAGCACCCACGCTGCCATCTATAATACGGTGGTCGTAACTCAGTGATAGGTACATCATGTGTCTAATGGCCATGCTGTCTCCACTCGGTGTTTCTATAACGGCTACACGTTTTTTAATGGCGCCTACCGCAATAATAGCAACCTGTGGTTGGTTAATAATGGGCGTACCCATCAGGCTTCCAAAAGTGCCCACATTGGTAAAAGTAAATGTGCCGTTTTGTGTATCGTCAGGTTTTAATTTGTTATTTCTTGCAGCATCCGCTAAATTATTAATGGACTTACTTAAGCCAACTAAATTTAGTTGATCTGCACCCTTAATAACAGGAACAATTAAATTTCCATTTGGAAGTGCGGTCGCCATTCCAATATTAAAATCCTTTTTGATAATGATTTTATCTCCGTCTAAACTTGAATTAATCAGCGGGAATTTTTTCATGGCAGCCACTAAACATTCTACAATAAGTGGTGTGAATGTTAGTTTGGTACCTTCTCTTTTTTCAAAAGCAGCTTTGTTGTTGTTTCTCCACTGTACTAAATTTGTTACATCTGCTTCAGAAAAACTTGTTACGTGCGGACTGGTTTGCACACTGTCTACCATGTGTTTGGCAATCAGTTTACGCATGCGGTCCATTTCAATTATTTCTGATGCTCCACTTAATACAACACCCGCAGGGCTGCTTGCAGCCGTCGATGGCGCAGCAGCTGACGTTATTGGTGCTGAAGGGGTTTGCGCCGACGCAATTACATTTTGATTTGCAACTGGCGCCGACGCTGCCACAGCAACATTTTGAGTTGTTCCAGATTTTTTAGCAGCAACCCAGTTTAAGATATCTTTTTTTGAAACCCTTCCGCCAGAACCGGTACCCGGTATTTTTTCTAAATCGCTTAGGCTGATGCCTTCACTTTGTGCAATGTTTAAAACAAGCGGCGAGTAAAAACGCGTTTCACCATTTGCTATTTCTTGAGGAGCCGTATTAACGGGCGCCGCAGGAACATATGGAATAGATTCAATTTCTTTCTCAATAGGAGTAGGAGCTGCTGCTGGTGTTTCGATTGTGTTATTGCTAGTAGTATTGTTTTCACCAGCAACTTCAATTTTTGCAAGTACGCTTCCAATGGGTGCCACATCATTTACCTGAAAACAAATTTCTACTAGTTTCCCAGCAAAAGGGGCAGGTACCTCTGTATCTACTTTGTCGGTAGCAATTTCAAGTACAGTTTCGTCCACAGCAATATTGTCTCCAATTTGCTTGTTCCATTTTAAAATGGTGGCTTCCATAATACTTTCGCCCAATTTGGGCATCACTAAATCAACAATTGCCATAGACTGCTAAGAGGTTTATTGTCAGTACAAAAGTAAGCTATGCGGGTAAAAATGGGTTAACTCTTATCCACAATCAAAAGGCGGAGCATATTGAGGGCACTATTAGCGGTTAATTCAATATTACGCTTACGGTCAAATCTAAAGTGGAATACCTGGGCACGCACTTCATTTTCCGATGCTACAGCCATCCAAACCATACCCACGGGCTTTTCGGGGGTTTCGCCTCCAGGTCCCATAATGCCACTAACTGCCACAGAATAGTCTGTTTTGAGCAGTTTTCGGGCCGAAATAGCCATTTTTCTAACACATTCTTCGCTAACCACGCCCACCGTTTCCATGGTTTCTTTAGAAACGTCCAGTAAATCGCCTTTGATTTCATTGGCATAACTAACCACAGATCCTTTAAAATACGCAGATGCCCCAGCTTTAGCTGTTAATAAATGGGCGATATACCCACCTGTGCAGCTTTCGGCGGTTGAAAGGGTTTTATGCTGATTTAAGAGGAGTTGACCCACTACTTCGGCCATGGGGATGTCTTCTTTCACCACCAAATAATCCTTAACGGCGGTTGCTAAATTTTGGAAATGGGTATCTAATTCTTTGTCTACAACCGCTTCATTTTCTGAAGTGCCAAAAGCGGTTAAGCGTAAACGGACCATTCCATAATTAGGGAGGTAGGCTAGTTTAATATGACTCGGAAGGGCGGCTTCGTTTTCTTTAATCATTTCTGCTAAAAAAGATTCACCAATGCCTGCCGTTAATAAGGTTTTGTGTTTGATAATACCCGTTTTGTACCGCTTAGGAATCATAGGGATTACATGGTGTTCCATAATCCATTTCATTTCGTGTGGTACACCAGGCATCGAAACAAATACGACCCCATCTTTTTCAAAAAGCATACCAGGAGCGGTTCCGCGCTCATTTAATAGAACGGTGCAACAATCTGGAACTTCTGCTTGCTTGGCATTGCGTTCAATCATGGGGCGTTTTAAAATGCGTTCAAAAATGTCTGTAACATGCGCAAGTGTTGCGGCATCTACCACCATTTTCCCGCCAAAATATTCACACAATAAAGGTTTTGTAATATCGTCAGAAGTAGGGCCTAAACCACCCGTGATAAGTACCAAGGAGGCCTTCTTGCTTTCTGCATCTAATGCAGCCCAAATATCTTCCCAAACATCGCCTACCGCCACTCTATTTTTTACCGTGACACCCACTTTATTGAGCTCTTGTGCTATCCACGCACTGTTGGTGTCAATGACTTGACCAATCAATAATTCGTCTCCAATAGTGATGATAGAAGCAAAGACTTTTTCCATGGGTGGGTCTTAAATTTAGTGCGAAGTAAATATAGTAAGCACAAACAGGCAAATATAAATATATTGCACCCTATGAAAACGCAAAATTACAGCAACCACAGTAGGTTAGTAGCCGGTTGGCACGGGCTTACATTTTTTACCATGTTAGCCTTTTGGATCGGCAGTTTTGTTAACCTAGCACACGCTGCTGGCGCCGAATTATACAGTGCTTCTCTATTATGCGTGGCAGGTTTTATTTTTTTATGCCTCTTTGCATTTGTTCGCATTTTTGCTTTAAAAGCGCAGGATAGAGCCATCAGAGCCGAAGAAAATTTGAGACATTTTGCCTTGACAGGAAAATTGCTTCCAGCTAGTTTACGTATCGCTCAAATTATCGCATTACGTTTTGCTGCTGACGAAGAATTTGTTGCATTAGCTGTAAAAGCAGCTGATCAAAATTTAAGCAGCAAAGAAATCAAACAGTCTATTACCAATTGGAAAGCGGATACCTACCGCGTATAAATGTATGAGAAGTATGAAACATCTTACTTGGATGCTTTGTTTTTTGTGCATGCTTGCTGTGCAAGTATCGGCGCAATCAGCATCAGCTGCTAATAATAATGACGCCGAAAAAGAAGCTGTAAAAAATGTAATCAAGCAAACATTTAAAGCAATGATTACTGCTGATACGGTGCTTTTAAAATCTTGTTTTGCGCCCGGCGCTATTATGCAAGTGATACAAAATCAAAAAGATTCAGTGATTGTAAGAACCAACAGAGCTGCCGATTTTATTACTAATATTGGAAAGCAGCAACCCGGATCACTAGACGAGCGTTCTTTTGATGAAATCATTTATATCGACCGTGAACTGGCGACAGCGTGGGCGCCCTATACGTTTCATCGCAACGGTGTATTTTCACATAAAGGGATTGATAGCTTTCAATTTGTTAAATTAAAAGAAGGCTGGAAAATCCAATACCTCATTTACAACATGTATCAGTAATGCAAAATGTTAGGCGCTAAAAAATGGCGCTAATTTTTGTTTGAGGGTATCAGGTATGATGGCGCGCTTTCCTGTGGCGGCATCAATAAAATAAAGTACAACTTTACCTTGGGTGAGTAGTTTGCCTTCTTCGTTGTATACCTCTGTAATAAATTTAATTTGGTGCTCAAGTGGGAGCTCAGGAACCGTGGTTTTTACGGTTAATAAATCGTCGTAATGCGCGGGTCTAATGTATTTGGTTTCCATGGTAACAACGGGCATGTGAATCCCCATTTTTTCAATTTCTTTATAGGAGAGTCCAATCGCACGCATGGCTTCTACACGACCTACTTCAAAATACTGGGCATAGTTGCCATAATATACCACGTCCATTTGGTCTGTTTCGGCGTATCTAACACGAATGCTTGTTTGATGCTCATACATAGTTTTCCGGCTTTTGTTGACAAACTTACGTCATCTATCTGTTTTTCCACAAATGCCCTTTAGTAAGGTCCTTACGGGGGGCTAATGCTACCTTTAAAATGGTTTTCGCTTTTTATTAAGAAAGAAAGCCAAACCTTTGTAATAAAGCGGCTCATACCTATGAAACTACATACTTATATTTTAGCGGGTTGTTTATTTTTTTTAGCAAATACGGTGGTAGCTCAAACCACTAATATGCCCAATTCGATAGATGCAAGTATCAACGATTTGCAAACTTTTGTTACCAACAAAGAATATGTAAGTAGCTATCAACTAGCAAAAGAATTAAAGCACAGCCCTGTATATACAAATAGCGCAACCATTAAAGAGCGCATCGATTTTTATTTTTTGGTGAGTGGGCTTCAATTACATGAAAAGGGGATTGTCGAACAGGCTAGTGAATTTATAAAAGCGGCTTTGGATCCGGCCCTTCGTCAAATGATGTCTTTTTATGTTGGCACCTATTATTTTAGAGACAAACAGTTCAATGAAAGTCTAACTTATTTAGAAAATACCAAGCTCGCCAATTTGTCCAATGCACAAATAGGGGAAGTGAAATATTTACTCGGGTATATTTATTTTAGTTTGGGTCAATTTGAAAAAGCCAAGCAACCCCTCGATGCCGTGCGACAAACGGTGCAGGATGTATACTATATAGACGCCAATTATTATTACGGCTTTATTGCTTTTAAAGAAAAAAATTATCCAGTGGCATTGAGTTGTTTTGAGATTGCAAAATCGGCAGCGGCTTACGACAAACTCATTCCATTTTACAATGCCCAAATTTATTATTTTACCGGAAGTCCTGAAAAGGCTTTATCTACTGCGCTTGCAGCCTTAAAAGCCGGCGGGCAGTATTATGAACTTCCATTGCAGCAACTTGTTGGACGTTTGTTATTTGCAAAAAATGATTTTACAGGCGCATTGCCCTACCTCGAAAAATATGTTGCAAAAACAAAACAGCCTTCTAATGAAGATTTGTATGAGTTGTCTTTTTGTTATTTCGAACAAAAAAAATGGGACAAAGCCATTGTTGGTTTTAAACAATTAACTACTGGCAAAGATTCTTTATCGCAAAATAGTATGTACCTACTTGCTAAAGCATATCTCGAAATAGGGGATAAGTCGAGTGCTAGAACTGCGTTTTTATTTTGTGCCGAAAACAACAGCAACAAAGTTCAAAAAGAAGTAGCTACTTTTTCTGTGGCTAAATTATCTTTTGAGCAGGGGCTTATCAATGAAGCATTAAAAGGATTTCAGGAGTTTGTTAAAAACTATCCACGTTCTAGTTACCTAGCAGAAGCAACAGATTTACTCGTTAACACGCTTGCGAGAACGAGTAATTTTAAAGAAGGCCTCCGTTTATATGCAGGCATCAAAAGCCCTTCGGCACTAGCGCAAAAAGCATACCCGTCTTTACTGTATGGAAGGGCGGTAGAACTTATTAATGACCAGTACACCGATGCTGCGGATAGTTTATTGGATAAATTACTCGTAGAACCTAATAACCAAGATCAAGTGGTGTTGGCTTATTTTTGGAAATCTGAAATGCTTTTTAGAAAAGGGCAATATGACAATGGGATTGTGTTTTTAAATAAGTATTTAGCGGCGCCCACTGTTAATGCAGAAGTGAATTTAAGCAACGCTTATTATAATCTAGGGTTTGCGCAAATGCAGTTGCAACAATATGCAGCGGCTGTAGCAAGTTTTGAAAAAGCAACAGCAACTGTTAAACCAGGGTCTGCTATTTTTCAGGACTTGGTTATTAAAAAGGCGGATTGCTATTTCATGCTAAAAGATTTTGCCAAAGCATTGGCACTTTATGATCAGGTAATAGAACGTAACTATGACGCCGAAGATTATGCGTATTTCCAAAAATCAATTATACTTGGGGCCGCCAATAAAACACAAGAAAAACTAGCCTTACTTCAAAAATTTGTAAAGCAGTATCCAAACTCGGCGCTTATTGGTGATGTGTATATGGAAATGGCTAACACTTATTTAGCCGCAGAATCATATAGTTTAGCAGTTGCACCCTTACAACAAATCACTTCCAATGCCGCGCTTGCTCCATGGCATCCGGCTGCTTATTTGAAAACGGGGGTTGCTTATTTTAACATCGACAAAAACACAGAAGCGCTTGCTACTTTTACAACACTTCTTGCTAAGTTTCCCAATACGACAGAAGCAGAATCTTCTATAGAATATATCCGAAACATTTTTGTAGAAAACCAAAAGCCGCAAGACTTTTTGGCTTTTATGGAAGCCAATGGAAAAGCGTTATCAGACACAGAAGCCGACTCGTTAACGTATCAGGCTGCTATGCTTCGTTATGAGCAAAAAGATTTTGCGGGCACCAAAAATGGATTGAGTGCCTATATCGATAAGTTTACAAATGG
>JAGWVE010000019.1 GCA_018971025.1 Bacteroidota bacterium
CGGTTTGATTAGTACCGTCAACCACATACCAGTTGTGCTGTACGGTAGCCGCGTTTGCATGCTTGGTGGTGAAATGAAGTTTACTCATAATATTTGTTTTTAATGAACCCAGCGCTATCCCGCTGGTTTTAAATGGACGGCAAAGGTGGGGCAGCAGAAGGGATTTACCAAGTATTTTGGGGTTTATTTTTACGCGTACCTTTATAAATCATTGATTTTCAATGATAAATTTGAATAATTAAATTATTCATCAAAATATGTATTGATTATCAATGGTTTATGATATATTTTTTAGTGATATACCAAATGGTAGATGAGCCCCTCCCCGCTAAATGTTGTAATTTTATGGTCTGAGCCCATTCGCTATGCACTTGAAATTCAAACCCCAATCACTGTTTACTGGCCATACTATAATTGAAGGTGGCAACACCGTTGTTGTTACCACTCAAGATGGTACCATTGTAGATGTAATACCTGCAGCTGAAGCAGGAGATGATTGTCAGGAGTTAAGTGGCATGTTATCGCCAGGGTTTATAAATGCGCATTGCCACCTAGAATTATCTCATTTAAAAGGTGCAATACCAACACAAACAGGTCTTTCAGAATTTGTCAAACAAATTGTACCTAAACGTGCAGCTGCTCAAGAAATTATTGACGCTGCCATTGATGCCGCAGAAACTGAAATGTTGGATAACGGCATTGTTGCAGTGGGTGATATTTGTAACACAGCAGATACCATTGCTGCAAAAACCAAAGGCAAAATAGCGTACTATAATTTTATTGAAATTTATGGTTTAGATCCACTACAAGCCGCTCAAAAAATGGAAGCGGGGATGGCTTTGCAAAATGAATATATTAATAATGGATTAAAAGCTGTCGTTGTGCCACATGCACCTTACTCGGTACCTGCTGCATTACTTCAATTACTAGCGGCAGCATATGGTTCACACACCGTTAGTATACACAACCAAGAAACAAAAGCAGAGAATGATTTTTTTGAAAATAAAATAGGCGCTTTTGTAGACATGTATGCAAGAGTGGGTGTTGAATTAGATTTTTTTACGCCCACAAAAAAAACCAGCTTACAATCAGTTCTTCCATATTTAAAAGATGCTGCAAAAACAATTTGGGTGCACAATAGTTTTACATCGGTATCAGATATTGATGCAGTGTTAGCAACAAACACAGATGCTTACTGGTGCTTATGTCCTAGCGCAAACCAGTACATCGAAAATACCATGCCGCCCGTTCAATTACTGCGCGCTCAAGGTGCAAATATTATTGTAGGAACTGATAGCTACGCAAGCAACTGGTCATTAAATATGCTCGACGAATTAAAAAAGATTCAAGCCCACAATCCTGCAATACCCTTAGCGGAAATGCTCACCTGGATTACCAGTAATGGTGCGCGCGCCCTTCAAATGGACAACCAGCTTGGTAGTATCGAAAAAGGAAAAAAGCCAGGGCTTGTTTTAATTGAAAATATTACGAATCAAACACCATTAAATAGCAATAGCTTTTCGAAGCGACTTGTATAACGAATATCTATGTTTATTAAAAAAAATTGGTTGGTTTTCTCTTTACTTATTATCGTTTGTATTAGCGTTACGAATGCTCAAACATTAAAAATAACTGGGAAAGTGCTGGATCGTAAAGGTTCAGTTTTAACTGCAGCTACCATTCAACTCTATGATAGTATTGGCATAAAAATAAATTCAGTACTAACTGATACTAGTGGCCGTTTTACGATTCAAGAAAAAAGAGGTAATGGTGCATATATTATTGTCTCTTACATACAACTCGGTTCTAAAACTATTTTTATTCAAAAAAATGAATCAACCATAGATGTTGGTGAAATTATTTTAGAGGCCAATCAATACTCGTTAACCGAAGTAGTGGTGGAAGGGAAAAAACCGCCTATCGGATTTAAAGTAGACAAACAAGTGTATAGCGCTGGTCAATTTGCAAATGCAAATAATGGAAGTGGTGTTGACATTATTAAAAACTTACCAGCTGTATCAGTAAATGGTTTAGGTGAAATTAGTTTGCGCGGTTCAAATAGTTTTCAAATTATGATTAATGGGAAGCCTACAGTTGGCGACCCTAATTTTATTTTATCGCAATTGTCGGCAGCTTCTATTCAACATATTGAAATTATTACAAGCCCAGGTGCTATCTATGATGCAGATGGCAAAAGTGGCATCATAAACGTTGTAACGAAAACGATGATTGAAAAGGGATGGATGATGCAATCTAGTGTCATGTATGGTGCCGGTCCTTTCAATAATTTTAATAATAAAAGATATGCGCAGCCAAGTAGAGGCGCAGTTGATATAACTGCTAGCTACCGCAATAAAAGATGGGATGTAAATATTGGCGTAAACTATTTGAGAAATGATATTGCAGGCTACCGTGAAGGAGATGTCAATACAACTACTAATGGTGTATTTACAAGTCTTCCATCAAATGGAGAACGAAGCTTTAAAAGATACAATGGTGGCGGACGCATTGCTGTGGGATATGACACTAAAAAAGGAAACAGATGGGAAGCAGGTATCTATATTGGGAAAAGATTCCAAAGCAGAGTAGCAGACTTGATATATAACATTATGCACCGAATTATTGCTACTGGGGCAACCAATAGTTTCGATTATTTTAATGAAAATACACAGGATAAAGAAGGGGTATTTTCACTTGCGAACCTCAACTATGATCATACGATTTCTAAAAAATCGAAAATCAATTTTTCAATCCTGTATGAAGGTGCAAATTTGACAGGACTCACTACAAATAAAAATTTCACAAACGAAAATAGATTGCTGCTGTTGCAACAAACCAATAACCCAAGCGCCAATCCACTCGATGCTATTCGCTTTAAAGCCGACTATACCCATAAAATAAATAATGGAACCATTGCAGCTGGTTATCAATTTAGAAATGACAAACAAGAAGGCAATTTTGAATACGCCTATAAAAATATAGGAATGCCGCAATTTGTAATTGACCCAATGTTTACGAGTCGCTTAAAAGTCAATAATAATATTCATGCAGGCTATGTTCAATACACACAAAAAGAAAATAAATTATTCAAGCAAATTGGATTGAGGGCAGAGCATTTAGTTAGGACCCTAACTTTTTCTAACAATAACCAACAAAACAAATTAAACCTGCCAAGCCTATTTCCAAGTTTTACATTTCGTTACGACGCTGACAAAAAATGGGTGTTTAAATCCAATTTTTCCAGAAGGGTAAAACGCACCAATAATTTTGAATTAAACCCTTTGCCTGAGAGAGAACACGCCGAAACTTTAGAGCAAGGCGATCCTAATTTACTTCCCGAACTTACAAGTGTTTTGGAATTGGGTCTTGAAAAAACTTTGCAAAGCGGCAGCTTTTTTGTGACCTTATACGGCCAGGATATTAAAAATCCGATACAGCGTGTAAATAAAGTATTCAATGACACTATTTT
Source organism: Bacteroidota bacterium (assembly GCA_018971025.1). Taxonomy (GTDB): domain Bacteria; phylum Bacteroidota; class Bacteroidia; order Chitinophagales; family Chitinophagaceae; genus Sediminibacterium. Next base: position 3,470 of record JAGWVE010000019.1, read on the forward strand.
AAATAGGGTATTTACCAATGCTACAAAGGCAGTTCAGTTAGGACTGGAAATAAACTTGACAAACACCATTACACCTTTTTGGCAATCTGTATTTGGAGGCAATATCTATCATTATAAGATATCGGGAAGCATTTTTAACGGATCGGTAAATGTGAACAATGCTAGCTGGATGTATAGTATTAATAGCACACAAAATTTTACACTACAAAAAGGATTAGCCCTACAGTTATCTGTCAATTATTTATCCAATAGGGTAACCGCACAAGGTGAAGATGGCGCGTTTTTAACACCGCATTTATCACTCAAAAAAACAACGCAAGATCAAAGATTCTCTTTTCAAGTACAATGGCTAAATATAGACATGGGGAGTAAGATTTCTAATAGACAAAGAATCACAACGCGTGGCAGCAACTTTTATACAACTACCAATTATATATACGAAACAGACCAACTGCAATTTTCATTACAATATAATATTCGCAAAAAAAATAGAAAGGTTAGTTTACCAGTTAGCGAGATGGCAGAAAAAGAATTTTAGTGCGTTTCATTAATATTTGGGTACACCCGCTCTATATTTTGTAATAATTCTGTACCTGCTTTTAGTATTTCAACGGTTTGGTTTTTATTGGTAGACATACGAATACCATTGAGCTGTAACATCCTATTTAAATAAGTGTGTTTGTCAAAACTTTTAAGCACTAGGTTCGTTGGTACAAAGGTTTTATTTAGCACAAGCTGCCACTTAGTATTTCGGTATGTAATAAAAGCCGAATTCATACTTGTTCCCTTAACATTATTGAATGAATCTGAGCTGGCTTTTACTGTTCTATAATAGTAATCGAAAGGTGCAATACGAATATCATCCATATACTTATTCATGAAATCTTCTTCTCTTTGCGTTCGTTCTTTGATTTGCAAGAGCATCAAATCATATTTTTCAATACAATCTCGCAATTTATTGTCTTTTACATTTTTTAAAACGCCCGCAAATTTTAATTGGTCAAGCGCAATACAACTTGTTCCAAATATTCCCTCCCGGGTACATAAATAGTTATGCAAATAAAAAAAGTTGACTTTGTTGGCTTCTAAATCGGTGTTTAAAATATAATTCTCTAAGACAATGGTAGCTGTATCTTGTTTGTTATGTGTTAAATCTATTCTGCATAAACTAGCTGTATCTTTTTGCAATTCATGATATAACTGCGCCATTACACTTTCTGTTTGATGCGCTACTACGCGCTCTTCTCTTATATTTTCAGCTAAAAAACCTAAGCTAACCGCTAAAAACAACATTAAAAACTCGGTAATATGCTCTTTCCACTTTTTTGGACCGTGGTGAGATGCGTGATGATGTACTTCCATAAAATATTTAGTGTAAGACAGCTTGTAAGATAGGTAAAGATTTTATTTCATTAAACTTTTTGTAATGCCAACTTAATGATAGCTGAAAAAGTTCGAGAATCTTTTTTCGGTGGGCGCCATTTAACTCAATCGTTTCTAAATTATTATAAAACTGAAGGGTCATAAAACTAGAGGCCGTTTGCGCTTCTACCCCTTCCAAAAAATAAGGGTGCAATGGTTTGTCGCTTACAAATTGGCCTTCTTTAACGTCTAAAAAAGGAGTCTCCAAACTATAAATTCCTTGCAGTCCAAAGCCAAGGGTTTCACTCAAATGAATTAAAAAATAAATGGGCAAATTGCTTACTAATACCGGCCCGCCTTTGTCTAATTGCTTGAGGGTATCTTCAATTAAATAAAATAATTCGGGATGCGGTTCTGGCTGTAAAATTTGTTGTAAAATTTCTACGATATACGTAGCTACTGCATTTCGGACCACATTGGCGTAAACCTCCTGGTACACATAGCTCCAATTTGCATCCTTTAAAATTTGCATGGCTTTTAAAGGACTATGATAGGCTTCTAATTCTAGTATGGCAGCGGGCTGATAAAAAACACTTTTGGTAGCGCCTTTTTTACTAGACGTTCTTACGCCTTTAACAATATATTGTTGCAAACCAAAAAGCTCGGTATAAACAGATGTGATGATACTTGTGTCGCCGTATTTAGTAACACGTAACACAATCCCCTTGGTGTTATGCAGCATATTTTTTTATAAGGCGCCAGTAAATTGTTTCAGAAAACGCATATCGTTTTGAGAATACAATCTTAAATCGTTGACCTGGTATTTTAACTGCGTGATTCTTTCTACACCCATACCAAACGCAAAGCCAGTATACTTTGTAGAATCGATGCCAAAGTTTTCTAGCACTTTTGGATGTACCATTCCACTACCTAATATTTCTACCCAACCCGTATGCTTACAAATGTTACATCCTTTGCCACTACAAATTTGACAACTGATATCCATCTCAGCACTGGGCTCCGTGAACGGAAAATAACTAGGTCTAAAACGCACTTTCACATCTTTGCCAAACATTTCTTGCACGAAAAAATAAAGTGTTTGCTTAAGATCTGCAAAGCTTACATTTTCATCGATGTATAAACCTTCTACCTGATGAAAAAAACAATGCGCACGTGCACTAATGGTTTCGTTACGGTACACACGCCCCGGACAAATTACTCTGATAGGTGGCTTTTGCGTTTCCATTACCCGAGCCTGAACACTACTTGTATGTGTGCGTAATAACCAGTCTGGATTTTGTTGAATATAAAATGTGTCCTGCATATCTCTAGCAGGATGATCTTCTGGTAAATTCATGGCGCCAAAATTGTGCCAGTCGTCTTCAATTTCTGGTCCTTCTGCAACAGCAAAACCAAGTCTTCTAAAGATAGAAACCATTTGTCCGCGCACAATACTTAATGGATGGCGAGTACCTACTTCGGTAGGATCTGCAGGTAATGACCAATCAATACCTGAACTTGCCGCAGCACTCGCCGGAGCCGCAGCGCCTTGTAAAGCCTCATAACGCGCTTCTGCAAAAGCTTTAAATTCATTTAAAACCTGGCCAAATTCTTTGCGCTGATCGGGGGGTACGTTTTTCATTTCACCCAGCACCGCCTTAACTAACCCCTTGGTTCCCAGGTACTTAATACGAAAAGCCTCAACCGCATCGGGGGTTGTAGCTTCAAAAGCAGCCATTTCAGACTTGTAGGCCTCAATTTGTTGCAGAATCTGTTCCATTTCCCAAAGATAAACAGCCTTAGCCACTGATTAAAAAATGATTTAAAGCCACTATTTCTTACATTTGCCCTACCCTACGTAATAATTACACAACCATTACAGGTTTAGTAGGGCTTACAATTGTTTACTTTACACCAAGATTTACATGGACTACAATACTGGAAGAAACTACTTAGGAATGAAAGAATATGGCCGTCACGTACAAAGGATGGTTGAATATTTACTAACGATCGAAGACAGAGCAAAACGTCAGCAACAAGCGCAAGGCGTTATTGAACTGATGGGATTTTTAAATCCGCATTTAAAAAATGTAGAAGATTTCAAACATAAATTATGGGATCACTTATTTTTTATCAGTGATTTTAAATTAGATGTTGATAGCCCATATCCGATTCCACAAAAAGAAACCTACAAATTAAAACCAGATCCACTTCCGTATCCAAAGCGTCATCCAAAATATGCGCACTTAGGAAAAAATTTAGAAGTGGTCATTAATAAAGCACTTGCACAAGAGGACCCAGAAAAAAAGGCTGGCTTTGCACATCATATTGCTTATTATATGAAGCTTGCTTACAGCAACTGGCACAAAGAACTTGTGCATGATGATGCCATTAGAAGTGAACTCGATACCATCACTGGTGGTCAATTGGAATTTAGCAACACGCCTTATATTAAACACCGCAATCAAAATTTTGAAAGAGATGATTACGGAAGCGGTGGCCGCAATAATGGTGGTCGTTGGCAGCAAAATTTTGGCGGAAGAAACAACCGCAACAACAATAACAACAGGGGTCGCAGCGGTGGCGGCGGTAATAGACCTGGCGGTGGCGGACAAGGCAATGGCCAAGGTGGTCGCGACAACCGCAGCGGTGGTGGCTTTAAAAAACGCTACTAGTTTTATTCCCACTTACATACTGTAAAAACAATTTTACTGTAGTTTTCTTTTTCATAAAGAACGCCTATTCGTTTTGCATCTAATGCAACAAGATCTGAATATGCAGCGTAATCGCCTTTGTAATTTTCTGGTGCTTTTGCAATTACTACCGCTTTATTTTTTGTGGAATTACTCGTCCAAGTTTTGCCTTCGTCATAACTAATGCGAAGCGTTAGGTTATCTCTTTTTTTGGCATCTGCAGCATTGCAAAAAGCAAGTACTGTTTTTCCTTTTTTATGTCCAACTTCGAGTATCGATCCTTCACATACTGGATCTACTAAACTTGAATCAAAATAATTTTCTTGCCAACTCGCACCACCATCACTACTATAAGAAACATATCTGAGTTTAATATTACCCGCTTGATTGCGTGCATTTAAAACGAGTCGTCCATTCGTTAATGTAGCAGCTGTTGCTTCGTTACTTCCAGGTAGTGAAACTGGGGTGGCAAGCGAAAAGGTTTGGCCGTGATCGTCGGTATAAAAAGCATGTGCATTGTAATCTTGAAAGTTTTTTTGTGGAGGACCAGATGAGTGGTTGGCGGCTACATACATCCGTCCTTTATAAATCCCGGCAGTAAACTGTGTGGCATGGCCAGGTGTATTGGCATAACTGCGCCAATCCTCAGTAAAGCGGTAGGCTGCATTGATAGCTGGCTGATTGGGGCGATGCACCTGCGCTGTAATATTTGTGGGCGTAGACCAGGTATCGCCACCATCTTCTGATGTTACATACCAAACTTCACGAATACCCTTCCCCATCCGCATCGAATATTCATCATTATTACCTGTATTGTAAAATAGAAAAACACGTCCGTTGGGGTAACGAGGATCTGTAACGTCTACCACCGGAGCTGGATTACCAGCCTGTAATTTATCATAATCAATAACAGTTGAAAGCGCAGTCCAAGTAAGGCCACCATCGGTACTTTTTTTAAGCACAATATTGATGTCCCCAAAATCACCACCGCCATTTACACGCCCCTCACAAAATGCCAATAAATTTTTATTCGGAAGTTTTACAATAGCTGGAATTCGGTAAATTTTATGTCCTTCGGTACCCGACTCAAAGACTGTGGTACCGGTAGTTTGCGCCGTTGCAAACTGAACAGAAGTAAATAAAACAAAAAGAAGAGAAGCGCGTTTACAAAACATAACGATTATTTATTGTGTTATAAATGTAAGACAACGCACTTACATTTACAGCATGGAAAAAATCAAATATTTATCAGAAATGATCTTATCTAGAAGATCAAGTAAACCTTCTACGTTTAATGGCAAAAAAATTGAAGACTCTATTATAACTGATTTACTGAATCTCGCACACTGGGCGCCAACACATGGCAGAACAGAACCATGGCGATTTAAAGTATATGCGGGTAACAGTGTTACAACATTTTGTGAAGCCCACGCGGCGCTCTACAAAACAAACACAGATCCCGAAGTATTTACCACTGCTAAATTTGAAAACCTGCAACAATTGGGGAGCCAAACTTCCCATATTATAGGCGTGTACATGCAAAGGCAGGTACCTGCAAAAATACCTTTGGTAGAAGAAATCGCGGCTACCGCCGCAGCCATCCAAAACATATTACTTGGCGCCGAAGCCCTTGGTATCAGTGCACTTTGGAGCACGGGCGGCATGACGCATCATCCAGCACTCAAAAGTTTTTGGGGCCTTGCAGAAGATGATGTGGTGATGGGATTATTGTACCTAGGTTACTCGGATGCACCAAAAGCGGAGGGCAAGAGAAATGGGACCGCCGCAGAAAAGACAAGTTGGATCAGATAGCATTATTATTAAAAAGCGTTTCTTTGTAATTATGGAAAAAGGTTTGCAAAAATTAATTATCCTTACCGCGCCTTCCGGCGCGGGTAAGACATCTATTACAAGGTATTTACTAGATAAATATCCGGCGCTTTCTTTTTCTATTTCAGCGGCTACCAGAGCGCCCCGCGGACAGGAAGTAAATGGTGTCGATTATCATTTTATGAGCGTCGACGAATTCAAGCAAAAAATTGAGGAAGACGCATTTATAGAGTGGGAAATGGTGTACGAAGGGAGTTATTATGGAACCCTAAAATCGGAGCTGGACCGCATATGGAGCCTTGGAAAAATTCCAATGCTAGATATTGATGTACAAGGCGCCGTGCATGTACAGCAAGCGTTTGCGCACAATAGTTTATCGCTTTTTATTTTACCGCCAAGCATCGAAGCCCTTCAAAAAAGATTATCTTTAAGAGGCACAGAAACACCAGAAAGTTTAGCTACAAGACTAAACAAAGCGAGTTACGAAATTTCATTTAGCCATCAGTTTAACCACTGCGTTGTAAATGATGATTTAGCTACTGCCTGTGCAGAAACAGAAAATTTAATTACCCAGTTTTTAGGCTGGAAATAAAATAGAACGTATGCCATTTAAAAATAGAACGGTACTCATTACTGGTGCAACCAGGGGTATTGGAAAAGCCATTGCTATTAAGCTTGCAAAAGAAGGTGCTAATATTATTATTGCCGCAAAAAGTGTAACCGAAGATCCACGCCTTGGTGGTACCATTTATACCGCTGCTGCCGAAGTGGAAGCTGCTGGTGGCAAGTGTTTGGCGTTACAAGTAGACATTAGATTTGAAGATCAAATAGAGGCCGCAATTGCAAAAGCAGCTGAAACATTTGGCGGCATCGATGTTGTGATTAACAACGCATCTGCGATTCAATTAACAGGAACCGAACAAACAGAAAGTAAAAAGTTTGACCTCATACATAGCATTAATGTACGCGGTACTTTTTTAGTAGTGAAACATGCTTTGCCTTATTTAAAAAAAGGAAACAACCCACATATACTTACCCTTTCGCCACCTATTAACTTGAATCCAAAGTGGCTAAGTCCGCACGTTGCATATACTATTAGCAAGTATAACATGAGTATGCTTGCATTGGGTTGGGCACAAGAATTTAAAGCGGATGGCATTGCATCCAATGCCATTTGGCCAAAAACAACCATTGATACTGCAGCTGTTCGCAATTTATTAGGCGGTCAGGCGCTTGCCAACATGAGCCGAACCACAGATATTATCGCTGACGCGGCGTATTATATTTTAAGGCAAAAAGCAACTGATTGCACGGGCAATACTTTTACCGACGAAGAAGTGCTTGCCAAAGAAGGCATCACAAATTTAGACCACTACGCCGTAGTGCCTGGAGGGCAATTATTCAACGACCTCTTTGTATAAAGCTCTTTGTATAAATCTATGGAGCTGTTTTAGTTGGCTGGATTCTCGGGGCGCATTTGAGGAAACAACAACACATCCTGAATAGAAGGCTGATTGGTCATCATCATACACAAGCGGTCTATCCCAATACCAATACCTGCAGTAGGTGGCATGCCATACTCTAATGCACGTAAAAAGTCGTGGTCAATAAACATGGCTTCATCATCACCACGCTCCATTAGTTTCATTTGTTCTTCAAAACGTTCGCGCTGATCGATAGGGTCGTTTAATTCAGAATACGCGTTGGCAATTTCCTTACCGTTTACCATGAGCTCAAAACGCTCTACAAGTCCGGGCTTAGAACGGTGTTTCTTGGTTAAAGGACTCATTTCTACCGGATAGTCAATAATAAATGTAGGCTGAATAAAAGTATGCTCCGATGTCGCACCAAAAAGTTCATCGATTAACTTTCCTTTTCCAATGTTTGTAGGCACATCAATATGTAGTTGCTTACACACGCCTCTTAGTCCTTCTTCATCTAAGCCACTTACATCGATACCTGTATTTTCTTTAATGGCATCATGGATACTAATGCGCTTAAAGGGCGCTTTAAAGTCAATGGTTTTATCACCCACTGTAACAACCGTAGTGCCATGTAAAGCCAAAGCAATTTTTTCAAATAATTGCTCGGTGGTTTCCATCATCCAGAAATAATCTTTGTAGGCGGTATACCATTCTAGTACCGTAAACTCTGGATTATGGGTTCTATCCATCCCTTCATTTCTAAAATTTCTACTAAACTCATATACCCAATCAAACCCACCAACAATGAGTCTTTTTAAATACAGCTCATTGGCAATACGCAAATAAAATGGAACGTCTAGTGCATTGTGATGTGTTGCAAATGGACGTGCTGCCGCACCCCCCGGAATGGCCTGTAACACAGGCGTATCAACCTCTAACGCACCTTGTGCATTTAAAAATTCACGAATGGTATTGATTAGTTTTGTTCTTTTTACAAAGGTCTCTTTTACATCCGGATTGATAATTAAATCGGCGTAACGTTGACGGTATCTAAACTCTGGATCTGTTACTGCATCAAATACATTACCCTCATCATCACGTTTAACAACTGGTAAAGGTTTTAATGATTTGGTAAGTAGGGTTAAGCTATCTGCATGTATAGACGTTTCGCCTGTTTTGGTAATAAATGCATAACCAGTTACACCAATTATATCCCCTAAGTCTAACCCATGCTTTATAACATTGTCCCAAAAACTAAAGTCTTCGCCTGGACAAATATTGTCTCTTTTTACATAGAGTTGAATAATGCCTTTGGTGTCCTGAATTTTTATAAAAAATACTTTGCCCTTATCATTAATACTCATGATACGACCAGCCACACAAACAGCTGCAAAATTTGCTGCGGTTTCTTCGGTAAATCCTTCTTTAATATCTGTAGAGTAATGCGTTACAGGATAAAGTGCCGCAGGAAATGGATCCACGCCTGCACTTTGCATCGCTTGTAATTTTTCTCTACGAATAATTTCTTGTTCACTTAAATGTGGCTGACTCATAATGGACTTTAATTTAATTGCGCGCTGCGAAATTAAGACATGCGGTCCGTTTCCCAAAAAGAACTAAGGCGCAGCGCTATTACAGTATCTGATACATGATTTCTTTCTGGCCCATTTCAATCATATCGCCAGGCTGCATGCCTGCAATAGAGAGTTTTCCAATACTATAGCGTATCAGCCTTAGGGTTGGAAAGCCAACGGCAGCAGTCATCTTACGCACTTGTCTATTTTTCCCTTCCGTTAAAGACAAATGAATCCATGGCGCTGGAATTTCTTTTCTAAATCTGATAGGCGGATTTCTGGGAGGAACCACCGGATCAATTTCAAAAATGCCCACTCTTGCAGGTTTCGTTAAATAGGGTTTTCCATCAACTTGAATGGTTACACCCGCTTCTAATTTTTGAATCGCTTCTTTGGTTATGGCACCATCCACCTGCGCATAATAAGTTCGCTGATGCGCAAAACTTGGATGCAATAATCTATGGTTTAAAGAAGTATCGTTTGTTAAAATAAGTAAGCCTTCACTATCTGCATCAAGCCTCCCAACAGGATATACATCCTTTGGAACATCAAAGTAATTCGCCAGTGTTTCTTTGTTTTCGATAGGCGAAAACTGAGAAGCAACAAGGTAGGGTTTGTAAATAATAAAGTACTGGTTCATGTATAAAACAAAAGTCTCGCAGAAGCGAGACTTTATATATGGATGGGTTAGTAAGTACAGGGAAATAAATTTCCCTACCACAATATTAAAAATACTTTTAGATGATTCAATATTATTTGTAAACAATTTTATTAACATTTTAGAATCAAATGGGTATACTGTATCAAAATGCAGCGCGTAAAATGGAGTTAAGCACTTCATGCGTATGCGCATGGAACCTTACCTTTACAACCAATTAAAAGAACATTTATGAAGTTTTCTAGTCCTGTTCCTGTTACTAGTATTGCCAAACTCATTGGTGCACAACTTATAGGTAATGAGCACGCTAACGTACAGGGCATCAATGAAATTCATGTAGTAGAACCTGGCGATTTGGTTTTTGTTGACCACCCAAAATATTATGATGCTTGCCTCAATAGTGCAGCAAGTTTTATCATCATCAACACTTCCGATGTTACTGTTCCGGAAGGAAAAACAATACTCGTTACCAAGGATCCATTTGAATCTTACCTTACCATTGTACATCATTTTAATCCGGTACTAAAAACCACAGAACCTATAGCAGCAAGCGCTTTCATAGGAGAAGGCACTTATATTATGCCGCAGGTTTTTATTGGTAACCATGTTCGCATTGGAAAAAATTGCAGCATATATCCGGGTGTTTGCATATTAGATAACACCATTATTGGAGACAACGTTATTATTCAAGCAGGCAGCATCATTGGTAGCGATGCATTCTATTATAACACCAAAAAAAATAGAGACCAGTGGTTTAAAAAAATGGAAAGTTGTGGTACTGTGGTACTTGAAGATGGGGTAGAAATTGGAGCTGGTTGTACCATTGATAGAGGTGTAACCTCTGTAACAAAAATAGGAGCTGGAACAAAACTAGACAACCAAGTACATGTTGGTCATGATGCAATCATAGGAAAAAATTGTTTATTCGCAGCGCAAGTAGGTATTGCTGGTGGTACTACTATAGAAGATGGGGTAACACTTTGGGGACAGGTTGGGGTGAACAAAACAATTACGATTGGCGCTGGCGCAGTGGTGCTTGGTAAATCGGGCGTTGCCAATCACTTAGAAGGCGGAAAAGTATATTTTGGAGCTCCAGCTATCGAAGCTTCCATCAAAAGAAAAGAATTGGTTTGGATCAAACGAATCCCTGAGTTATGGAAAAAAGTAATGGACTAGGTCTTTAAATTGTATTTCACGATCAATTCATTCACCACTCTATTAATCGTATCCTCAAGTGGTGTGTACGAAAAATCAGGCAGGGCATTTAGTAGTTTGCTATTATCAAAATATACAGAAGCCTGCGCAGTCAGTGTGGTTTCTTTGGTTAATAGCGGCGAACTGCCTGTAAAAAAGGCTTTTACAGCTTCTAGTCTCCAAACAATGGCTGCTAATAAAGGCGTTACTTTTTTATATGGGCGCGGCACTTTAAAAGCATCTGCAATCAGGTTAAAAATGGTTCTGTAAGGCGTATTATGACCACTAATAATAAAACGTTGTGCGCTAATATTACTGTTCATTAGTAGGTTCATGGCATTTGAGACGTCTTTTACGTCTACAAAACCACTTACCCCCGATGTATACCAAGGAAAGCGGTCATACGCCGATTTAAATATCCCTGATGAGCCTCCATTCCAATCGCCACATCCGAGTATAATAACCGGATTTACAATCACCGCATCGAGGCCTTCTCCAATCCCTCTCCACACTTCCATTTCTGCTAGGTATTTTGTTTTACCGTATTCACTATTACTTGTTGCTTCTGACCAGTTCATGGTTTCATTGATAGACCCTTCTTCTCTTATTCTACCAAGTGCCGCCACAGAACTCACAAAGAGTAATTTTTTGACGCCTGCATCAATACAAGCATTTACAACATTTGCAGTACCCTCTACATTGGTGGCATGCATTTTTTGTTTTTGCTTAGGATCAAATGAAACAATGGCAGCGCAGTGATATACTTGCTCCACTCCCTTGAGCGCCTCTTCTAATACCACAACATCTAAGACATCGCCTTCTATCCATTCAATTTTATCTGCAAACTGTATAGCAGGAATTTGCTTTCGGTAGAGTGCACGAATTTGAAGAGGCAACGGACCGTTGTGCTTTTCAAACAAGATTTCTATTAAAGAAGAACCAAGTAAACCACTAGCACCCGTAATAAAGATCATAACAAAAATTAAGATGAAGCATTACAAAAATCACAAACACCACTTACCACCATATCAATTTGCGAAGCAATAAAATTATTGGGCATCGCAATGGTTGGCACCACTACATGTTCTAGGCAATAGGTTTTATTGCAATTGTCGCATATGAAATGCACATGGTTATCGTGGTGATGTCCCGCACTACAACTGTCTTTGCAAAGTGCATATAAAACAGCATTGTCGGGTGTTGGAATGGTGTGGATAATCCCTTTGTCTACAAAGGTTTGAAGGGTTCTGTAAATGGTAACGCGGTCAAATTCATCGCCTACTTGTAGTTCAATGTCTGCGTGTGCTAATGCCGAATTTTTTTGAAAAAAACTTTCAAGAATTTTTTTTCTGCTATCAGTTACACTTAAGCTACTGCGTTTTAATAAATCAATTATTTTTTGTTCCAAGTTTTTATTATTGGGGGTTGTTGGTAAAAATTCCATTCGCAAAAGTACCCGAAACATTTTCAGCCAATAGTTTTTTAATATCTATTTGAAGTTGCTGTAAGTCGGTTTGCTTAAGCGCATCATACACTTGTCCGCGCACTTTTCCATTACGGTCAACAAGCGCAAAAAACTGCGTATGAATAAACTGATCTTCAATTTTTTCTACATTATTTTTTGGATCATCTAATAAATAAGAGCTTCTGGCCATTTGATACAAACTATCTTTTCGTCCAGTTAACAGTATCCATTTTTTAGCATCTATTTTTAATGAATCGGCATAGATTTTAAGACGCGCCACAGAATCGGTTCCAGGGTTACAGGTATGTGCCACAATTAAAAAATCAGGATTTGATTTGTTGGCTTCATAAATAGCGCGCATACTTTCATGCATGCGTGGACAAATGCCTTTACAGGTTGTAAAAAAATATTGGACCACCGTTACTTTTCCTTTTAAATCCTGATCGGTAAATGATTTGCCGTTTTGCGTGGTAAACATAAAAGGCTTCACATAACTAAGGGTAGCTAACTTTGGCTTCCAATTATCGGTGCCACGAAACAAGAAATAATAAAACCCGGCTAATAGAAGGGTAAAAAACACCAAATAAACTGCTAGCTTCTTGCTCATAGTATAAGAATAGGTTACAAAGTTACGCCGCAAGCCTTACTAAGTCCATAAAATTTAGGTTTTGCAACTATGTTGCAATAGCTTATCTTTGTACTCATGAACTTCAAAATCAACTGGGACGCTTTTGGCATTGCAACATCGGTGGCCTGTGCCATTCATTGTGCCGTTTTGCCTCTTGTTTTGAGCAGTTTACCCCTTTTTGGCATCAATATCATTGAAAACCAGGGCTTTGAATTACTCATGATTGGCCTTGCGTTTGTTGTGGGCGTTTACTCTTTGTACCATGGCCGAAAAAAACACCACCATAGTTATACCCCACTTCTCATATTTGCTTTAGGGATGGTGCTCATGGTTGTAAAATCAATTTCACAATCCCATGCCCTCTGGTTATTGATACCAGCGGTTACAGCTGTTATTACTGCGCACTTCTTAAATTATAAATTGTGTAGAGTGCATAACCATGCACATGCCGATGACTGCAATCATTAGTTTGAAAGGGAGTAACTAACTGTTCCGTCTTTCTCGTCTTTTAATTGAATACCCAGCGCCATGAGTTGGTTTCTGATCTTGTCAGAAGTAACAAAATCTTTGCTCGCTTTGGCCTGACTGCGCATTTCGATAAGTAGTTGTAAAACACCATCCAAAACGGCAGTATTGGCTGCAGATGGCGCCACTAAACCAAAAATATCTTCTAAAAATACTTTTAAAGACTGTTGTAGTGTGGCAATTGTACTTGCAGATAATGCAGTAACTGGCGTATGCTTGTCTTTAATGCCATTAATGATGGGCACTAGTTCAAACATGTTTGCAAGTATTTTAGGCGTACTAAAATCGTCGCTCATGAAAACACCAAACTCCTGCACCAAATCATTTACTTTTTTATCTAACTCAATATCAGAAGCTGTTGTTTGCGCGTCCGAAACTTGTAGTTTAGATAACCACTCATAAGCTTCCCATAAACGCTTTGCCGCTTTTTCCGCAGCAATAAGCGCTTCGTTGCTAAAATCTAGCGTACCTCTATAATGACTTTGTAAAATAAAAAAGCGAACGGTATTAGGCGCGTAGGCTTGTTCTAAAATAGGATGTGTGCCCGCAAAAAGTTCGGAGAGTTTAATAACGTTATTATAACTCTTCCCCATTTTTTTACCGTTGATGGTAATCATATTATTGTGCAACCAATAATTTGCTGGCGCTACATGATTACAAACAGTACTCTGTGCAATTTCACATTCGTGGTGTGGAAATTGTAAGTCCATACCTCCACCATGGATATCAAATTTTTTACCCAAATATTTTGAACTCATTGCAGAACACTCGATATGCCAACCCGGGAAACCCTCTCCCCATGGGCTTTGCCAGCGCATAATGTGTTCTGGAGGCGCTTTTTTCCATAATGCAAAATCAGACCTGTTGCGCTTTTCTTCTTGGTTGTCAAGTTCACGCGTTGTATCTAGTTGATCTTCTAAATTTCTTCCACTTAATATACCATAAGGCTGTCCCTTTTTAGAAAAATCAGTGTTGTATTTTTCTACATCAAAATAAACAGAGCCGTTGGCTTCGTATGCATAGCCATCTGCCATGATACGCTTGATCATTTCTATTTGCTCTACAATATGACCGGTAGCAGTAGGTTCAATGCTAGGTGGTAAATTATTAAACTGCTGCATTGCCCAATGAAACATATTGGTGTATTTCTGCACCAGCTCCATGGGTTCTAATTTTTCGAGCGTTGCTTTTGTTGCAATTTTATCTTCAGCTTCTCTACCTTCTTCTTCAAAGTGACCGGCATCCGTAATATTTCTTACATAACGCACTTTGTAACCAAGGTGCTGTAAATAACGAAATACAACATCAAAAGTGATAAAGGGTCTGGCATGTCCTAAATGGCTTTCGCCAGAAACAGTTGGACCACACACATACATGCCCACATAAGGCGCATTGATGGGCGTGAATACTTCTTTTTGACGCGTTAACGAGTTGTATACTTTTAAAGGTGCCATTGGGACACGAAGGTATTTTATTTTTTTAATTGTACATCAGAAACCAGCATAACATGATCGCTGAGGCCTTCGTCAATCATATCAAATGTAACAATATCAAATGCCTGACTCGCTAAAATATAATCGATACGAAGTGTGGGTGCCAAGGATATAAAACTGGTGCCAATACCAAAGCCTTTTTGCAAAAAGGCATCGTTCCAATTGCCCCGAATAGTGAAATATGTGTAGGAGTTTGGCACGTCGTTAAAATCGCCGCAAAGAATGGATGGATGCGGTGACGCATGAATTGCTTTTTTTACAAGTTCTGCTTGTGGACCCCTGCGCTTAAACGCCTGCCCCATTTTATTAAAAAGATTCATGGAAGCATCGATGGTTTTTGCATCCTGCTCTTTAATTTTTTCAATATCTGAATAATCGTTTTGCTTGAACTTAAAAGATTGAAGGTGCGTATTAAATATTCGGATGGTATCTGCACCTTTTAATATATCAACATAAATAAGACTCTCTGCTACAGGAAATTTTATTTTCCCTGAATCTATAATTTGATATTTAGAAAATATGATACAGCCCGATTGATAGGCACCATCGTGTCTGCTATAATCTTTAGAGAAGTAAAAATATTTATAGCGCTTTTTAAATAAGGCAATATTGTTTGTTTGTATGCCACCGTCTTCTGCATTATTAAACTCCTGTAAACAAATAACATCTGGCTCAAGTTGTAAAATACTAGAGGCAATGTCTTTTCGGATTTGTTTTTTTACGAGTAGTTTTTTTGAAAGACCATTAAAACTTTGAATATTCCAATCAATGATTCGAATGTGATTTTCTCTTTTTCTTTCAGACAACATAGGCCCTGGCTTTATAGCCGCTATTACGCCAATTTGTTGCCATCCAATACAAAGCACTGCTATAGAAATCAGTGCCAGCTTGGGTTTTATGATGAGCCAAAAAATAACAAAGAAAAATAAAATGACAATGGCATAAGGAACCGTGAGACCGGTAAATCCTAAAATCCACCATGTGGATGTTGGCAAATAAGGGGTAAGGCAAGCAAGTAAAAAAACGAACGCAACAAATAAGTTAATGGAAACAATAACTGCTTTAGTTGCCCGCCTAATAAAACTTCCCGCCATATATTAAAAATAAGAATTAATGACGGGAACAAAAAATTATTCCTGATGCACAGATTTTAAAAATGCTTTTTCTTGTTCCGTTAAATTTTCGTAACCAACAAGATTCATTTTATCTAAAATAGCATTGAGCTTCGTTTCGGTAGAATCAAAACCCCTTGTATCCGCTTTAACAATACGGGTATTTTTAGGTGCCAATATATTGTTGGCCCAGTTATAAAAACGGACCATCCAACTGCCTAAGTTAACGCCGTTTTGTAATTGTTTAATATATACAAATCCAACCAAAGCAGCTACGATATGAGCAACTAAAATAGGTATTTGATTGGCTGCCGATGACAAATCAAGCGCTACAAATACAATCGTTACGATCCAAATTGGAAAGCCCCCATTAACAAGTGGAAACAACCTGTATTGAGGTGCTAAAACAGTGGTTGCAACTGCTATGCCCATCACCCCTGCGCCCGCACCCAGTAATGGCTGAACAGGAGATGCAGCTGACGCGATAAATGACGCCGTACCCAAAAAGGCAATGGCACCCACAATACCCGCGTAGATATAAACAGGAATGATATGCTTATTGCCAGATAAGTCCTGAAAAATATACCCAAAACACCAAAGCCAGAGCATGCTGCTAGCGAGTTGCCAAAAACTGTACTGACTAAAAAAGTGAGTGAGCAGGGTCCATGGTTTATGCCACACGCCAACAAAACTAGCAGGCATACTAAACCACTCTACTATTTGATGCTGGAACTGATCGATGGGAGCATCCGTTAAATAGTAAACTATTTTAATAAAGTTAATGATCGTGAATATGAGCATGTTTACAGCAAATAAAAAAACCAGCGCATTGCTGTCTTCTCCTAAAAGCATTTTTCTATTTGACATAAAACGGTGTTGTGGCATGAAGGTGCTTTATACTAGTAAAACGTTTTTTTGTTGGTTTTGTTCCAGGTAATCACAATTATTAAGCCAACCAGTGCGCCACCCACATGCGCCCATCTTGCTACATTGTCTCCAGCTGCATTTTGTACCGCACTATAGAGTTCAAAACCAAAATAAATGAGGCCCACCCACTTTGCTTTAACGGGTACAAAAAAGTATAGATAGATATAGGTATTAGGGAATAAATAAACAAAGGCAGCCAAAATCCCAAACACTGCACCACTGGCACCAAGCGTAGCCGTATTAATGATTTGATGGTATTTGAAAGCGACAGCCTCATTCATCAAACCAAGCTTTTCTCTGGTTTGAAATTCTTGAATAAGCGGTGTTAGCTCGTAACTTAAAAACAACAAATGAATTAGCGCTGCGCCAAGTCCGCAAACCAAATAAAAGGTGAGAAAACGAGCAGAGCCCCACAAATTTTCTAGCACCGACCCAAACATCCAAAGGGCAAACATGTTACCCAAAATATGGTAAAAATCGCCGTGCATAAATAAGTGTGTCACCAATTGCCATGGCTTAAACAATTCACTTTGCCAAGCATGTAATGCAAACAAATCTTCTAGGCTAAAATTTGCTGTTGGAGATTCTGGAAAAGTTTGTTGCGCCAAATAAAATAAGCCATTGATGATTAATAAATTTTTAATAATCACTGGCAAAATTTCAAAACGGCCGGGTCTAAATTCTGTCATACTACTTTTTTAATTTTAACTGCACCACATTTTCGATATGAAGTGTATGCGGAAACATGTCTACTGGCTGAATTTTAGTGACCTCATATTTTTCATCTAAAAGGGCTAAATCTCTAGCTTGCGTAGCAGGGTTACAGCTAACATATACAATGGTGGGTGCTGCTATTTCTAATAATTTTTTTACAAGTTTATCGTGCATGCCCGCTCTTGGTGGATCTGTGATAACCACGTCTGGCTTGCCATGCGTAGCAAAAAATGCGTCGTCTACTATATCAATAACGTCACCGGCAAAAAATGCAGTGTGGTGTAAATTGTTGAGGGCTGCATTTATTTTTGCGTCTTCGATGGCATCTGCTACCACTTCTACACCCACCACTTTTTTTGCGCCCTCACTTAAAAAAATACCAATGCTTCCAGTGCCACAATACAAATCATAGACCACTTGTGATCCGTCTAGTTCTGCAAATTCACGCGTTACTTGATAAAGTTTTTCGGCCTGCTTGGTATTGGTTTGAAAAAATGATTTAGGGCTTATTTTAAAAGAAAAATTTTCTAGTTTTTCGGTGATGCTTCCGTTTCCAAAATATGTTTTTGGATTGAGGTCATACAAACTATCATTTCGTTTTGTATTGATGGTGTACAGTAATGTTGTGATAGCCGGAAATGCTTCTAGTAATTGATCTAGTAATGCGAGGCGGTGCGGCTCATCTTCGTAACCAAACACAACATTGATCATAAGTTCACCAGTGGTGGTGTTACGCACAAACATATTACGCAACCAACCTGTATGCTGCTTTACATCGTAGTAAGGAAGCTCATGATCCAGTGCATACTGCGCAACCATTTTACGTATGAGGTTGGTGGGCTCTTCTTGTAAATGACAAGTGTCTATTTCAACCACTTTATCAAAAAATCCACGCACATGAAAACCTGCTGCTCCTGGTTGATTGGAAAAATCGGCACCAGCGGCTTTCATTTCCCTAAATAATTCGGAAGGAATATATTTTTTTGTTGCAAACGTGTATTCCATTTTATTGCGGTACAACTCCGTTTCACTAGCGCCAATAATAGGGTTGATAGCTGGCAAGTTAACGCGTCCAATCCTGGTTAAATTATCCGTTACTTGCTGTTGCTTGTACACGAGTTGTTTTGCATAAGGAAGCATTTGCCACTGACAACCGCCGCAAATACCAAAGTGCGTACAAAAAGGTTGTACCCGGTCTTCGGAATAAGATCTAAAGGACACCACAAATCCTTCTGCCCAGTCGGCTTTATTTTTTTTGAGCTGTACATCTACAACGTCACCAGGTACGGCGCCTTCAATAAATACCACTTTGCCATCTACACGTGCTAATGCCTTGCCCTCGGCAGCATAATCTTGTACCAATACCTGTTCTAAAATGGGCTGTTTCTTTTGTTTTCTCACTACATGCAAATATAAGACGCTTTGAGAGGCTGCATGATCTAATTACCTAAATTTGCATAGAATTTAATAAGTATGAAGAATCTTTTAGCAAAATCTTGTCTTGTCCTTTTTACCATGCTATGTTTGATTAGCGCTCTTAGCGCACAAACCAAACCTGCAGGCAGGCGTATATCCATTAAATTAAAGCCACTCACAAATTGTAAAGTATATATAGGAAGTTACTATGGTAAAAACCTAGTACTCGTAGACTCTACCATACTTGACGCTAACGGTCAGGGCGTTTTTAAAGGAGATACCAAATTAACGAGTGGCGTGTATTTTGTGGTTACCCCGCAAATCACCAAACAGTTTGAATTTTTAATGGACGATGTCCAACATTTTAATATTGAAGGCGATACCACCATCAAAGAAAAAGCGACCATTACAGGGTCTCAAGACAATGATTTATTTAAGGCATACATTGGTTTTTCTTCAGAAAAAGGACAGCAACTACAAAACATCAGAAACGAATTTAATGCTGCTAAAACAAAGGCCGATTCTACACGCTTAGCAGATGAATATGGCAAGGTAGACAAGATGGTAGAAGGCTACCGAAATGATATTGTAAAAAAATATCCAGGCTCATTGTTAGCGATGCTTTTTAGTGCCATGAAACGCCCTGTAGCCCCTGCTGTGCCTATCGTTAACGGAAAACCAGATTCTTTAGCGCCCTACCGATTTGTAAAAAATCACTTTTGGGATGATGTACTTTTTAATGATGATAGGCTTTTAAGAACTCCGTTTTTTGAATCTAAATTAGACGAGTATTTTAAGTACTATGTTTCTGCAGAACCAGACTCTATTATTGAAGAAGTGAAGTACATGTTACTCATGGCAAAAACGGGAAAAGAAATATATCCATACTTACTTACCAAGTTTACCAATAAATACATGGCACCCGAATTTATGGGTCAAGACAAAGTGTTTGTGTATCTATTTGAAAACTTTTATGCCAAAGGCGATACCGTTATTTTAAATCCTGCTTCCCGCAAAACAGTAACGGAAAGAGCGTACAGTTTAATGGCCAATCAACTTGGCTTACCCGCGCCAGCACTGGATTTAGTAGACTCCTTAGGTAAAGCCGTTTCTCTGTACAATATACCTTCTACCTATACCATGGTGGTATTTTATGACCCTAATTGTGGGCATTGTAAAGAAGAACTTCCAAGACTTGATTCGTTTTATAGGGCCAAATGGAAAGCCGTTGGTATGACGATGCTTGGTGTAAATATTTACGACGCCGAACAAGCAGCTTGGAAAAAATTTGTGACAGAAAAAAACTTAAAAAATTGGATCCATGCTTATCAAACAAAAGCCGCTAAAGATGCGGATGAAAAAGCGGGCAGGGCCAATTACAGACAACTTTACGATATCTATAAAACACCTACTGTTTATTTGTTAGACAAAGATAAACGCATCATTGCAAAGCAATTAACGGTCGAACAATTTGACGATATTATTCAGGTCAAAAGTAAAAAAGCGACTACCAAATAATTACACCAATTCTTTAACGGCGTTAAAGATAACTTTTGGTTTTCCAAGTGTGTAATAGTGTAATACAGGAACGCCAAATGCCTTGAGCTCCTTACTTTGTTGGATCAACCATTCGGTTCCAACTTGTTCGCAATCGGCATCTGTTTTACATTTGTTAATCGCATTAGACAAATCTGTAGGAATGTCTACATGGAATATTCGAGGTAAGACAGAGAGTTGTTTTTTATTGGTAATAGGCTTAAGGCCTGGTATGATTGGAACGCTAATACCCATATCCCTACAGGCTTTCACGAAATCATAAAATTTTTGATTGTCGAAAAACATTTGTGTCATGATGTAGCTTGCACCTTCATCCACTTTGTTTTTTAAATGCTTTAAATCAATTTCTAAATTGGGTGCTTCGAAATGTTTTTCTGGATAACCAGCAACACCCATACAAAATTTTGTTTGCCCACCGTTTTTAATGTCTTCATCTAAGTAAATGCCATTGTTCATGTTGTTTACTTGTCTAATCAAATCAATCGCAAAATGATTGCCATCTTTTTCAGGCTCAAATGATGATTCATTTTTTGCAGCATCACCACGGAGTACAAGTGCATTGTCTATGCCTAAAAAGTCTAAATCAATAAGGGCGTCTTCGGTTTCTCTTTTTGTAAATCCGCCACAAATAATGTGCGGAATAGCATCTACTTGATAATGGTTCATAATAGCCGCACAAATACCTACGGTACCTGGGCGTTTACGCACTTCCACTTTTTCAAAAGTGCCATCAATTTTTTTCTTGAACATGGTTTCACTACGGTGGTAGGTTACATTTATCCAAGAAGGTTTAAACTCCATTAAAGGGTCTAAATGTTCGTATAAAGTATTGATTGTCTTACCTTTTAGCGGAGGTAAGACTTCAAAAGAAATAAGGGTGTCTTTTGCCTGCTGTAAATGATCCGTTACTTTCATGATTGCTGCTTTGTTGGGGGCAAATATTAAAATTGTTGCAATATACAGCCAAAAAGGCTTTATAAAAAGGGTTAGGAGGGTCAAAACCTGATACAGAAGAGGGTTAGAAGCCCTATTTTTGTATAAAGCAACTATTTTGAACGGAATTATACATACAAGTGCGCTCCAAAAAAGTTACAAGGGCAGAACTGTTGTCAACAACGTAAGCGTAACAGTAAAACAGGGAGAGATTGTGGGTTTACTGGGGCCCAACGGCGCAGGTAAAACAACCACATTTTACATGGTGGTAGGACTTATTAAGCCAGACGAAGGCGCTGTTTTTTTGAACCAAGAAGACATTACTAAGCTTCCCATGTACAAAAGGGCGCAAATGGGTATTGGCTATTTACCACAAGAAGCGAGTGTTTTTAGAAGTCTGAGTGTAGAAGACAATATTTTAGCAGTGCTAGAAATGACCCCTCTTTCAAAAGAAGAAAGGTTGTTAAAATTAGAATCTTTACTCGACGAATTTAATTTACAACTGGTTCGAAAAAATAATGGCGATAGTTTGAGTGGTGGCGAAAGAAGAAGAACAGAAATCGCGAGAGCACTCGCCGTAGATCCCAAATTTATTTTATTAGACGAGCCCTTTGCAGGTGTTGACCCCATTGCAGTAGAAGATATTCAAATGGTGGTAGCAAAACTGAAAACAAAAAATATCGGAATTTTAATTACAGATCATAATGTAAATGAAACATTATCTATTTGTGATAGCGCCTACCTTTTAATCGAAGGAAAAATATTTAAACACGGAACTGCCGAAGAACTAGCAGACGACGAAGACGTACGAAGATTGTATTTAGGTACCAATTTCACGCTGCGTAGAAAAGATTGGATTATTGACATGGGAAAAGAAGCCAAGCTTTAATTCACATGAAACTTTTAAGTCCTGCCATATCACGACTTGCACTTTTAAGAATTGCACACATTGAAAGATGGGTAGCAAATCCTGTAGCAACACAAAGAGAAGTGTTGCAAGATTTAGTAACGCATGGACAGTATACTGCCTTTGGTAGAAAATATGGCTTCAACGAATTATTTAATATTCGAAAATTTAAAGAAGCTGTTCCCATTAGTGAGTACGAAGACCTGAAACCCTTTATTGATAGGCTTTTAGAAGGCGAAGACCAATTGCTGTGGAACACACCGGTTCGCTGGTTTGCAAAAAGCAGTGGTACTACTTCAGACAAAAGTAAGTTCATTCCTATTACCAAAGAAAGTTTAGAAGATTGTCATTATCAAGCAGCAAAAGATGTACTGGCACTTTATTATAAATTCAATAATGATAGTGATTTACTAACCGGCAAAGGACTTGTAATTGGTGGTAGTCATCAAATTAGTAAAGTCAACGAAGAAATTAGTGTAGGCGATTTGAGCGCTGTGCTTCTTCAAAATACACCTATGTGGGCCAATTGGATTCGCACACCAGAATTATCCATTGCACTCATGGATGAGTGGGAGTCAAAAATTGAACAATTAGCGCAGTCTACCATCCAAGAAAATGTGACATCCATTTCTGGCGTTCCTACATGGACACTTTTACTCATCAAAAGAATTTTAGAAATTACAGGCAAACAAACTTTAAAAGAAGTGTGGCCTAGTTTAGAATTATACATCCATGGAGGTGTTTCTTTTACGCCCTACAAAGAACAGTTTAAAAAATTAATTGGACCGGGCTGTACCTATCTAGAAATGTACAATGCATCGGAAGGTTTTTTTGCAGCGCAGGATGATCCAAATGTTGAAGGCATGCTTTTATTTTTAGACCATGGTATTTTTTATGAGTTCATGCCTACCGAAGAGTACGGAAAAGAAAAACCGCGCACCATTGGACTTGACAAAGTAGAGCTTGATAAAAACTATGCACTCGTTATTAGCACCAATGGAGGACTTTGGCGTTATTTGGTAGGAGATACGGTTAAATTCACAAGCCTTGCACCTTACCGCATCATTGTAACAGGCCGTCTCAAACAATATATCAATGCATTTGGTGAAGAAGTGATGGTGGATAATACCGACAAAGCTATTGCAGCAGCAGCAGCCATTACAGGGCTTGTAGTAAAAGATTATACAGCTGCTCCGATTTATTTTGGGGATCAAAATCAGGGCGCACACGAATGGCTCATTGAATTTGAAAATACGCCTGAAAGCCTGACAGCATTTACGCTAGCGCTAGACCAGCATTTAAAAAATGTAAATAGTGATTATGAAGCCAAGCGATACAAAGACATAGCGCTGGGCTTACCAAAAATAACAGCAGTTCCTAAAGGCTTATTTAATGCATGGCTTAAAAATAAAGGCAAACTAGGTGGCCAGCACAAAGTGCCAAGACTGAGCAATGACAGAAAATACATCGATGAATTATTGTTGCTTTTACAACAATATGCGTAACCAAAATTCGTTTAAAACATCATAAATAATGGATATGAAATTACTAGCAGGCAAAGTATCAATTGTAACAGGAGCTGCCCGTGGCATTGGCGCGGCAATTGCACTTAAATTAGCGGAACAAGGGAGCCATATTGCGTTTACCTATGTTAGTAGTGGAAGTGCCGAAAAAGCAAATGCACTTGTTAGTCAAATAGAAGCGCTAGGTGTTAAAGCTAAGGCCTACCAAAGTAATGCGGCTGTTTTTGAAGAGTGTGAGGCTTTTGTAAATGATGTCGTAGCAAATTTTGGTACCGTTGATATTTGCGTGAACAATGCAGGTATTTCAAAAGA
>JAGWVE010000020.1 GCA_018971025.1 Bacteroidota bacterium
TGCCTTTACATCCGGCGCATCTCTCATGGCCCTACTAACTGTCGAAGTAGAAATATTGAGTGCAATAGCAATGTCTTTTATGGTGGTTTGCTTTTCCATAGATGGGTATAAAATTAGGGGGCAATGGATACAATTTACGAGAAATTGCCGGTAGCGTTGCCGGTAACGTTACCGGCTTTTATATTGATAAAATATCTAACAAAAAATCATTAATGGTAGAAAATATCTAATAAAATGCTTTAAAATATAGATAAAATAAGAAGCGTATCCTGATACGAAGCTCTGTTTTTGCGCTTAATATTACCTCACGATACACCGATTGTTAACTGCCTTATGAAAAAGACTGTAGCATTTTTATTGCTTTTATTGCCTGCATTATTTGTGCAGTTTAGTGGATATGCTCAAAAGCATCCCATTGCTTTTACGACAGCAAGTGACATTGCACTCGTTAAAAAAAATATACCAACAAATCCATTGCTCAAACAATCTTTTGATGAAATAAAAACGGCTGTTGATGCAGTTGTAGGAAAAGATATAGATGTACCTGTACCTAAAGATGCGGGTGGTGGTTACACGCATGATAAACACAAGGACAACTATAACCTCATGTTTAATAGCGGTATGTTGTTTCAATTAACAGGCGATGTTAAATATGCAAAACTTGTAAAAGATTTATTTTTCAAATACGCAGTTTTAAATCCTACGTTAAAAAATCATCCAGAAGCTACCAGTGCTTCTCCAGGAAGAATTTTTTGGCAAGCATTAAACGATGCCAATTGGCTTGTGTATGCAGGACTGGCTTTTGATTTAATTCACGATTACTTAACGCCTGCAGAAAGGGCTCAAATTGCAGCAGGGGCATTTAAGCCGGAGGTTGATTATTTTACAAAAGACATTACATCTTGGTTTGACTTAATCCATAACCACGCTGTTTGGGCTTGCGCAGGAGTAGGTATTGTTGGTATCGCAACAGACAATGAAGAATACGTAAAAATGGCGCTCTATGGATCTAAAAAAGATGGCAAAGCCGGTTTAACGGCGCATTTAGACGGTTTGTTTTCACCCAATGGTTATTATAATGAAGGTCCTTATTATACAAGGTATGCGGTACTGCCTTTCTTTTTGTTTGCCAATGCAGTGAATCATGCAAAGCCTGACATTAAAATATTTGAAAGGCGTAATAAAATTTTAAAGCAGGCATTAGAAGGTGCTTTAGAGCAAACAAATTTAGACGGAGGTTTTTATAGCTATAACGATGCGTTAAAAGAAAAAACATTTGTATCCAATGAAGTTGTTGTAGCGCTCAATATTGCTTGGGATGTATACGGAGCCAACGATGCTTATTTGCCAGTGGCAAAAGCGCAAGGAAGGGTGACACTGAGTAAAGGGGGTTTAGGTGTAAGTCAAGCGCTATTGCAAAATAAAAATATTGCTCCTTACTATCCCTATAAATCTGTGGTATTTACAGACGGCGCAGATGGAAAAATGGGAGGTGTTTCAGTGCTGCGTACAGGAAAAAATAAAAACCTGACTTCTTTAATTTTCAAGTATAGTTCTCACGGTTTATCACACGGTCATTACGATAAACTCAATATTAATTTGTACGATAACGGCAATGAAATTTTACAAGACTATGGCGCTTCAAGATTTATTAATATCGAACAAAAATGGGGAGGAAGGTATTTGCCTGAAACCAAATCTTATACGCAACAATCCATTGCACACAATACTGTAACGGTAGACGAAACAAGTCATTTTAATGGTATAGAATCGGTTAGCGAAAAATACCATCCAGTTCCGCTGTATCAAGTTGTTGGAAATATGCCCGTGCAAGCAAGCGCAGCACTTGATACCAATGCTTATAAAGATGTGCAAATGCACCGTGGTGTTTATTTAATTACACTGCCTGGGGCCACTAAGCCTTTATTGGTAGACTTTTTCAGAACGATTTCTAATAATACGCATCAATATGATTTGCCTTTTAATTATATCGGCAATGTCATTTCAACAAATTTCAAGTATACAACACATAGCAACAACCTTCAAACGCTCGGTAATAAAAATGGATACCAGCACATTTGGAAAGAGGCGTCAGCCAATGTAAAAATGCCACTTGCTCAATTTACCTTTTTAAACAATCAAACTTTTTATACCATTTCAAGTTACGTGAAAGATTCGGCGCAACTTTTTTTTACAAGAACGGGTGCTAACGATCCAAACTTTAATTTGCGCAGAGAGCCTTCTTATATTACTAGAACACGTGCAAAAAACATGTTTGCCATTAATGTACTAGAGCTTCACGGAAACTTTAATCCTATTTCTGAAATCACGACTAATTCATATGCAACTGTTACTTCGGTGCTGCCTGTAATTGATACAGAAGCATACAGTGGCGCACAAATAAGAATAGCAGGCAAGCAATTACTTGTATTTCAGTCCAACAAAATATTTGATTCCAAAACACCCCATCAGCTAGTTGTTGGTGGCGTGACATACAGCTGGGTAGGACCTTTTGCTGTATACTTTGATAATAAAAAATTATAAAAATAAAATAGATATGTCAGTAGAATTAAATGGAGCGAAGCGAACGGGCTTTATTAGTAACGAATCTGTATCTGCAGAACAAATGGCGCCGGGATTGTCTCGAAAAATAATGGCGTACGATGATTCAGTAATGCTTGTTCGTGTTGAATTTGAGAAAGGTGGCGTTGGTGCTTTACACCAACATCACCATGTGCAACTAACCAACGTAGAAAGTGGCGTTTTTGAGATCGAAATAGACGGTGTAAAACAAATTTTAAAAGCGGGTGATGTATTTCATGTGCCTTCCAATGTAATTCATGGAGCGGTATGCCTCGAAAAAGGAGTGCTTGTAGATGTGTTTTCACCTATGCGCGAAGATTTTTTTAATTAATACAGTAATTTATTAGGCGATTGAAAAAGTATATTTTAATATCAATATTTTGTTTGCTGCAACAGTTTTCTTTTGCTCAAACCGCTTTCAATTTCAATTCTAACGATGCGTTGTCATTGAAAAAAGTAAAATCTTTAATTGGGGCTGGTGATCCCAACATGAAAGCAGCGCTTGCAGAACTTGTAAAGGCAGCTGATGCGGCACTTAGCTATAAGCCCGTGAGTGTCATGGAAAAGAAAAACAATCCACCAAGTGGCGACAAGCATGATTATATGAGCTTAGCGCCCTATTTCTGGCCTAATCCAGACACAAAAGATGGACTTCCTTATATCAGAAAAGATGGTCAAATAAATCCAGAGGTAAACGAGTACAAAGACAAAGAATATTTACCTCAACTATGTTCGGTATTAGAAACACTAGGGCTTGCCTACTATTTTACAAATGACGAACGTTATGCTTCACATGCGTCCAAGCTAATTAATGTTTGGTTTTTAGATGCTGCAACCAAGATGAATCCGAATTTAAATTTTGGTCAAGCGGTGAAAGGGGAAAATGATGGGCGTGGAGCTGGCTTAATTGATACAAGACATTTAATAAAGGTAGTGGATGCGGTAAGCTTTATGGGAAATTCACCGGCTTGGACCCCAACCCAAGATCAACAATTAAAAAATTGGTTTGCTGATTTTTTAAATTGGATGCAAACAAGTAAAAATGGCACTGCCGAATTAAAGGCAACCAATAACCATGGTATTTGGTATGATGCGCAAAGACTTTCATTTGCTTTATATACAAACAACAATAAAGTTGTGAATGAAGTAATCGAGAGTGCTAAAAAAAGAATAGCATCTCAAATGAATCCTGATGGATTTTTTCCAGCAGAGCTTGCTAGAACAACATCGCTACATTATTCATTATTTGTGGTAGAAGCCTTTATTAAACTGGCACAGTTGTCAAAATGCGCTGGTGATGATTTTTGGAACTACACGGCTAAAAACGGAAATTCTTTACAAAAAGCTTGTGACGTGCTTATGCCATATCTATTAAAACAAAAACAATGGACCGGTGAACAAATTAAACCTTTCAATTTTGATGAATCGACCTCTTTTTTTATTGCTGTTGCAGCTAAAAAAAATTGTACACCTTGTTTTGATAGCATTATCAAAAATTCAAAGTTTAAACTATTGCAAACTATTTATTAACCTAACATAATACGATTGATTTAAAATTTAAAACTGCCCATATGAAAAAAATGAGAATTTTATTTTTTCTGTTCCTGCTGTTTTCTGCCTCAGCAGTGTTTGCACAGAAAAAAGAAATAACCGGAAAGGTTATTAACAAAGAAACAGGAGCGCCCCTAGAAGGACTTTCTGTTATGCCCGACAAATCAACGCAAGGCGTTGTTACCAAGGCTGATGGTACCTATAGTATTTCAGTGAATGCTGGAACTACTTCATTGGTGTTCTCTTTTGTTGGATTTGAAACAAAAGTGGTTCCCATTGGTACCAAGAAAAAATTAGATGTTGAAATGACTGTATCAGTAGCCGAAGGTGCCGAAGTGGTTGTAGTAGGTTATGGTACGCAAAAGAAATCTAGTTTAACAGGTGCTATTGCTAAATTCAAAAATGAAAAATTGGATGAAGCGCCAGTTTCAAGATTAGACCAAGCCTTGCAAGGTAAAATTGCAGGCGTACAAATTCAAAATATTTCATCAGAAGCAGGAGCTGCTCCAAAAATCAACATCAGGGGTATTAGTTCTGTTAATGCGGGCTCAAGTCCATTAGTTGTTATTGATGGAATGCCTGTAGCGGATGGTTTATCTTTTTTAAACTCTGCCGATGTTGAATCTATTGAAGTATTAAAAGATGCTGCATCTGCGGCTATTTATGGTTCTAGAGGTGCGAGTGGCGTAATTATTGTAACCACTAAAAAAGGTAGTGCATCTAAGCCAAAGTATAATTTCAAATTTTCCTCTGGACAAAAGAAGGATTACAAGCGTTACGATATCATGACGACCAAACAATATGTTGGGTTGTTATTTAGTGAAATGATACTTAAATCGCTTGACCCAACTGTTGTTCAATCAACTAATACTGTTGTTGATGGCGATAGGGCTTCTTACATCATTGAAACGCAGATGCGTAGGGGGCAGGCTACCGATTGGCAGTCTGAATCTTTAAGACCTGGTTCATTTAAAAACATACAATTAAGTGCTTCTGGTGGCTCCAAAGATGTTCGTTATTTTGTTTCTGGTGGTTATCAGAACGATGAAGGAATGATGTATAAGAGTAATTACGAGAAGTTCAATATCAGAACAAAAGTTGATGTTGATTTTAGCAAAAAAGTAAAGTTATCAATCAATTTGAATCCTTCGTATGCCAAAAGAATATCACCTTCACAAAACTTTACCAACTTTTGGAGAATGCCGGCATGGTTGCCTGTTTATCACAATGATTTAACAGCTGCCATGGTTAGAACAAATCCTCAATATTCATACATACTTGAAGGAGACTTTTCTCATCCTCGTCATTATTCTGGTTTAAAATATTCAGGACTGATGCCAGATGGATCTACTTGGACATCTCTTGCAACAGTAAACCCAAGTGGTTCTGCACAGCAGAACCCTAAGTCTGATGTAATGCGATCAGATATATTTTCTAATGAATATAGATTACAATCTTCTGCCGAATTGAGTGTTCAATTGGCACCTGGTTTAATTTTTAAAACATTAGGTACTTCCATGATGAACTACACAAATGGCTTAAGTTTCTATGAGCGTGAGTATAATAGCGAAGGATCTAATAATAGTGGAACGTTCAGTAATAACAATTACACCGATTTATTATCTGAAAATACTTTAAACTATAACAAGTCGCTTAAAAAGCATGACTTTGCACTCCTTGCTGGTTTTACTTCTCAAACAACTAAAGTGAGAAATCAGCAAACAACGGGAATTGATTTTCCTAGTGATGATATTAGAACCTTAAATAGCGCTGCTCAAATTGATGCATCAAAAACAACGGGTGTAAACAATCAAATTGGCTTACTGTCTTATTTAGGTCGTTTAAATTATGCGTATGACAATAAGTATTTACTATCAGTAAGTTTTAGAACAGATGGTAGCTCTTATTTTGGAACTGGAAAAAAGTGGGGAAGTTTCCCATCAATTTCTGCAGGATGGGTACTTAGCAAAGAAAAATTATTTGACAAAATTAGCTGGTTGAGTAATTTAAAACTAAGAGCGAGCTATGGTGTTTCTGGTAACAACCGTATTGTTGATTTTGCATTCTTAGACTTAATGTATGGATCTAACTACACGTATGGCGGTGGAACAGGGGTATCTTCTCCTGGACTTGTGAGCTCCAATTCATTTTTATCAAACCCAAATATTACTTGGGAAAGCACTGGTCAAAATAACTATGGTATAGACCTTGCTTTGTTTAAAAATAGAGTGTCATTGTCAGTGGATATGTATAAGTCTAAAACAGATAAATTGTTATTACAACAATCTGCTATGGCGTTTACAGGGGTTCCGCAGTTTTGGAATAACTTAGGTAGTTTAGAAAATAAAGGTTTTGAAATTGATTTAACAACTAAAAACATTCAAACTAATAAGTTTAGTTGGACCACATCTGCAAACTTGTCTCACAACCAAAATAAAATTTTACAACTTGGAACGGAGTCTTTCTTGCTCAATCAAGGTGAGCGTACAGAAGTATACCGTAACAAGGTTGGCGATCCACTCGTTGTATTTTACGGCTTTAAAACAGATGGTGTTTGGTTGTCTCAAGATCAAATTACTAAGTCAGGTTTGACTTCTCCTTTGTCAAGCATTTTTGTGCCAGGTGGTTTAAAAATTGTTGACGTAAATGGTGATGGTAAATTAGATAACTCAGATAGAACAGATTTAGGAAATCCTTATCCTGATTTTAACTGGGGTATTACCAATACTTTCAAGTTTGCAGGATTTGATTTTAGTTTCTTGTTGCAGGGTGTGCAGGGTGGCAAAGTAATCAATGGTGACCCTAACTATAATGAGTCTCGTAGAACCATTACCACCTACAATAAAAACAGATGGGTGAGTGCCAATAATCCAGGTGATGGTAAAACGCCATATTCAACCAATGGTTATAACTGGATGCTTACAGACTATGTAATTGAAGATGCCTCTTATTATGCTTTAAGAGAAGTTAACTTTGGTTACACTTTACCAAATGCTGTCATTAAAAAATTGAAAATTAGCTCTTTGCGCTTCTACTTTTCGGCACAGAACTTGTATTTCCATACAGCTGATGGATATAGAAGTTTAAATCCTGAAGGACGCACAAATAGTGGACCATATTCATCCGTGCTAATTGATGGATACCAACGCGGCTCATTCCCGATTCCGCAAACCATCACTGCTGGTATTGATATTAATTTTTAATTCTTGATAAAAGAAAAATCTTTTTATATGAAAAATCTATTAAAATTATTTGTTCTTGCTTCGATATTTCTAAGTTCATGTACAAAAAACATTGAATTATATCCGCAGTCAAATATTACAACCGAAAACTTTTATAGCAATACTGCTGAAATTCAGATTGCGCTTAATGGATGCTATAGTTCTCTTAGAAGTCCGCTTTTAGAAGAATGGAAGCTAACAGAGTTACGTAGCGATAATACCATTATGGGTAATGCTGCAAGTAAGTCTGTGCCAAATAGAGACTTAAGTGATTTGGATTTATTTATCCCGAATACTTCGCATCAGGCAATTTATAACTATTGGATTGCGAATTACTTTAACATCCGTAATATCAATGTTATCTTAAATAGCTTAAATGTTAATTACAGTCCATCAACTGGAGCATTGGTATCAGATTCAACTACTGTAAAAATTACTGCTGCAGAAAAAAAGGCGGCTGTAGCAGAAGCGGCTTTCATTAGAGCCTATCATTATTTTAACCTAGTTCGTTTGTTTGGTGGCGTATTTTTAATTCATGAACCAGTAGATGCATTTGCAGCCATTGATATTAATAGATCTTCTGAAGCAGAAATTTATAAACTTATTATTGCAGATTTGCAGTATGCAGCTGCCAATGGGTCAGCGCTTAAATACGCTTCTATTCCTGTAACTAGTTTAGGCAAAGTAAATAGTTGGACCGCTAAAGCCTTACTTGCAAAAGTTTACTTGACTTTAAATAGAAAAGCAGATGCCATTCCACTATTAACAGATATCATTGCTAATAGCGGCTATGGTTTAAATGCAGCCTATGGCGATATTTTTGCTACCACCAACGAAATGAATAAAGAAATTTTATTTGCAGTTCGTTATAAAGCAGGTGGTATTGGACAAGGTTCACCATTCCCTAACTACTTTGCACCTGAATTGAGTGGTACTGCAGTTATCAATGGAGACGGTTCAGGTTTTAATACGCCAACTTCAGATCTTTTTGCTACTTACAATGCACTTGATTTAAGAAGAGATATTAGTATAGGATCTTATGGTGCACTTAAAACATTGTATCCTAAGAAAATGATATCACCAGTATCGATCAAAGGTGATGCAGAAAGTGACTGGATTGTAATTAGATATGCTGATGTATTACTAATGTTAGCCGAAGCGCAAGGTAATTCTGCTTCAAGTTTGGCGCTTATCAACCAAACAAGAGCTAGAGCAGGTTTGCCTGCATTAACTGCTGCTGCAGTTACCACAGATGCCATTTTCGCCAACGAATTAGCTACCGAAAGAAGATTAGAATTTGCATTTGAAAATATCAGATGGTTTGATATGTTACGTTACAAAACAACACTTCCAACCCTAGATCCTGTTGCAACGATAAAAAATAATTACAGTATTATATTTCCGGTACATTATTCAAAATATCCTTCACCAGCGCCTACACTAGCCACCATTCAGTCTTACGTAACTACAGATAAATTATTATTACCTATTCCTCAACGTGAAATAGATAATAATTCAAAATTAGTGATTCCTCAAAATCCAGGCTACTAAATAACAAAACGCCCCTAACTGTAATAAGTTAGGGGCGTTTATTAAACGAATTCGCTTTAAAAGAGTCGAATAATATTATGACAAAAGCAGTATTGACAAGTTTACTATGTTTAGTTTTTATAACGAGTGCAACTTGTCAAAACAGCTTGTTTCAAAAAGTTGCAAAAACGCTATCAAAGCAAATATTGCAAGATGCCAATCAGGCTGTAAAGGCCAGACCATTAACGGTCTCACATTTTACTTGTGAAAGATCTAAAGGTGGCAAACATGATTTTTTTTCTGAAGGAGATTATTGGTGGCCAGATTCATTACATCCAAATGGACCATACATCCAGCGTGATGGTTTTACCAACCCGCAAAATTTTACAGCCCACCGTAAAGCGATGATTCGCTTTAGTACAACGGTTGGTACTTTAACCTCTGCATACTTACTTACAAAAAATACAAAATATAGCAAAACTGCTATCAAGCATTTACATGCTTGGTTTATTGATACGGCTACGCTCATGAATCCTTCTTTACTATACGGGCAAGCCATAACCAATAAAGTTTCGGGAAGGGGTATTGGCATCATTGATATGATTCAAATGATGGAAGTGGCGCAAAGCGTTGCGGTACTCGAAAAGAACAAACAAATAAATCCCACAACATTAAGCGGGATAAAAAAATGGTTTTCAAATTATTTAACATGGGTTACAACGCACCCATACGGAATTGAAGAGCGTGAAGCAAAAAATAACCATGGTACTTGTTGGACCATGCAAGTGGCTGTTTTTGCAAAATTAGTTGGTGACACCAGCTTACTACAATATTGTTCCAGTCGTTACAAAGAAGTTTTAATACCGGGTCAAATGGCAAGTGATGGTAGTTTTCCATTGGAGTTAAAAAGAACAAAACCTTATGGTTATTCTTTATTCAATTTAGATGCCATGACAACGCTTGTAACGGTGTTGTCTATTGAACAAAAAAGTAGCATTAAAAAGGCTATCGATTTTATGTTTCCTTATATAGCCAACAAACAAAGTTGGCCCTATCAAAAAGATGTTATGTACTGGGATGAATGGCCCGTGGCGCCCATTGCACTACTTTTTGGTGCTCAAATATTTAATAATACAGCTTGGTTGGATACTTGGACAAGGCTTGAGCACTTTCCAAAAAATGAAGAAGTGATTAGAAATACACCCATTAGAAATCCACTCATTTGGATTAATGACTAAAAAAATATAAAATAAACATACATGAAAAAGCAAGTCTCTCTATTTATTTTACAGCTACTAATGCTGATAGTAGCTGTAAGCGCGCAAACAAAAAAACCCAACATTTTATTTATCGCTATCGATGATTTAAAACCGGAGCTTGGTGCATACGGCAATAAAATGGTTAAAACGCCCAATATTGACAGGCTCGCAAAAATGAGTACTGTTTTTATGAACAATTATTGTCAGCAAGCAGTATGTGGTCCTACGCGTGCAAGTATTATGACGGGTATGCGCCCAGACTATACAAAAATATGGGATTTAAAAACCCAGATGCGTGACATGAATCCAGATATTGTAACCCTTCCGCAGTATTTGATTACGCAAGGATACAATGCTATTGGTGGGGGTAAAATTTATCATCCAAGTAGTGCTATTAAAAAAATTGATCCGATTTCATGGAATATGCCATACATGGAACCAGTGGCTTCTGATTATGCAAACGGACTAGGAGCCCCTGCAAATCGACAATATCAAAAGCCAGAAAACAAAGCGCTTTTTGTTGTTAAAAAAGAAAGAGAGACGAGAGACAATGACGATGAAGAGCCAACAAGCATTAAAGGACCTAGTTCAGAATGTATTGACGTGCCAGACAATGCTTACGAAGATGGTGTTTTAGCATTACTTGCTAAAGAGCAGCTTATTAAAATGGCGAAAGATACCAAGCCCTATTTTATGGCAGTTGGTTTTCATAAACCACACTTACCCTTTGTTGCCCCAAAAAAATACTGGGATTTATACAATAGAGAAGACATGCAACTTGCTGCTTTTCGCGAGCATGCCAACAATGCGCCAGAAATTGCCTATCACAAATCTGGTGAGCTAAGAAACTATATTGACATTCCAGCTTTTGCAACATTTAACCAGCCAGGAAATCACGTTTATTTGAAAGAAGAAAAGCAAAAAGAACTGATCCACGGTTATATGGCTGCCGTTTCTTACACCGATGCCCAAATTGGTATTTTGTTAAACACGCTTGACTCTTTGGGTACTTTAAATAATACGATTATTGTTTTATGGGGAGATCATGGTTGGCATTTAGGTGATCATGATTTATGGGAGAAACATACCAATTTAGAAAATGCTACAAGAGCGCCACTTATTATTGCTGCGCCTGGTCTAAAGCCAGGTAAATCAACCTCTTTAAGTGAGCACGTAGACGTTTTTCCAACAATTTGTGCTTTAGCGGGTGTGCCAGTACCTAGTCAGCTCATGGGTAAAAGTTTACAGCCAGTGATGCAAAATAATAAGGCCGCTGTTAAAGATTTTTCTATGAGTCAATACCCTAGAAAATTGAGTAAAGAAGAGATGAAAAAATTTGGTACTGAGTCCAATAAAATGATGGGTTATAGCATGCGTACAGATAGGTACCGTTATACCATTTGGATGAATGACTTTACCTCAGCCGATCCTTTCAGTGATAAAAAAATATATGCGCAAGAACTCTATGATTATTCAAAAGATCCACTAGAAAAAGAAAATGTTTTTGCCGATAAAAACTATGCAAAGGTTGCACAAGAAATGCATGAAAAAATGGTAACGTTTTTTGCGTCTCAAGTAAAAAAATAAATCGGTTCATTCAATACCAAACAAATGAAAAAGATAATTACAGTAGGTGTTTTAGCGGTACTACTTCATGGCGTAACATTGGGCCAAACTGCTAAAAAGCCCAATATTCTATTTATTGCTGTAGACGATTTAAAGCCTATCATTGGCGCCTATGGCAATACATTTATTAAAACACCCAATTTAGATAGGCTTGCTAGTAGGGGTACTACTTTTTTAAACAACTATTGTCAACAAGCAGTCTGCGGGCCAACGCGCGCAAGTATCATTACAGGTATGCGCCCTGATTATACTAAAATATGGGATCTAAAAACACAGCTTCGTGCAGTAAGCCCAGACATCGTAACGATGCCTCAATATTTAATTACACAAGGATATTCTACACAAGGAATCGGTAAAGTTTTTGATCCTCGAAATGTGGATGCAAATACCGATAAACTTTCTTGGAGTGTTCCTTATTATAAAACAGATAAGAAATACTATGTGCCTGGTTTAGGCGAACCCGCAGAAGGTCGTTACCAAGACCCTGCAATTAAATTAGCAGTAGAAAAAATAATCAATGATGCACTTGCTTCAGGTAAAACAAAAGCGCAAGCCAACGATGAAGCAGGAATAAAAATAAAACCTGCCACAGAGTCATTAGATGTTCCGGACAATGCCTACAATGATGGTGCGAATATTTTACAAGCAAAAGATATTTTAGGTCAGTTAAGTAAATCTGATCAACCATTTTTCTTTGCAGTAGGCATTGCTAAACCGCACTTACCTTTTGTGGCTCCAAAAAAATATTGGGATTTATACAAAAGAGAAGATATCGTTGTGGCCCCTTTTCAGGATAAGATCACAAACTCGATAGGAGTTGCATACCACAATGCAGGAGAGCTTAGAGCATACACCGATATACCTGCTGACATTGCAGCAACGCCTCAAAAAGATTTTGGTCTTACATTGTCTATTGAGAAACAAAAGGAGTTAATACATGGCTATTATGCAGCCATTTCTTACACAGATGCACTTGTAGGTAAATTACTCGATGCCTTAGACTCACTTGATTTATCAAAAAATACCATCGTGGTATTATGGGGAGATCATGGCTGGCATTTGGGCGATCATAATTTATGGTGCAAGCATAGTAATTTTGAAGACGCAACACACGCGCCACTCTTTATTAGTGCGCCTGGTATCAAAAGCAATAAAACAAAGTCATTTTCTGAACACGTAGACGTTTTTCCAACGCTTTGTGATTTAGCTGGTATACCTATCCCTGCTCAATTACAAGGTAAGAGTCTTAAACCTTTAATGAAAAATGCTACAGCTTCCGTAAAGGAATATTCGATGAGTCAATACCCAAGGAGTAATATTGATGAAGAGAGTGATCGTTTGGGCTATGCAGACGCGAATGTAATGGGTTATTCAATTAGAGAAAAGCAATTTAGGTATACCATTTGGATGCGAAATAGTTTTAGATCTACCATGCCTTTTAACAAAGCGTCTGTTATTGGAGACGAATTATACGATTACAAAGCAGATCCTTTGGAAAAGCACAATGTGGTGAAAGATAAAAAATATGAACTTACTGCAAAGCGTTTAAAAGCAGAGATGCTTCGTTATTTTGAATCTCAAGTAAAAAAGTAAAAAAAATAAACATGAAATTAAGAATATTTTTATTGGCTGTCCTTTTTGCAAATACAGCATTATTGGCGCAAACTAAAAAGCCGAATATCATTTACATTTTAGCCGATGATTTAGGTATCGATGGTCTTAGCTGCTATGGTGCCGACCTTTATAAAACACCCGTTATAGATAAGCTTGCTAAAGATGGCATTAGGTATACCAATGCATATACGGCGCCACTTTGCGGCCCATCACGTGCGCTCATTTTAACGGGCAGGTATGCATTTAGAACAGGTGCGGTAAACCAAGATATGACAGGTGACATGAGTCCTTCTGTAGAAACCATGATGCCTAAAATTTTAAAGCAAGCAGGCTATACAAGTTCTATGATTGGTAAGTGGGGGCAGTTGCCACTTGGTCCTGCCGAATTTGGTTTTGATGACTATTTACGTTTTTTTGGTAGTGGCGTTTACGTAAGCACCACCGAAAAAAAGCAAAAATATGTGCTTAACGGACAAGAGTCTATTTTAAAGGACAATGAATACATGCCTGATTTAATGCATACGCATGTAGAAGATTTTTTGTCTAAACATACCAAGGACCCATTTTATATGTATTACTCAATGGTGCATGTGCATGGTGAAATTATTGCAACGCCAGACACAAAACCAGGTACTACTGATTTTAAATCTTTGTATACGGATAACATCAATTACATGGATAAGCTTGTTGGAAAGCTTTTAAGAACATTGGATAGTTTAAAGCTCAGAGACAATACGTTAATTGTTTTTATGGGGGATAATGGAACAGCGGGTCAGGCTGCTGCAATTGGAACCGTAAATGGTAAAAAAATTATTGGAAAAAAAGGAACGATGCAAGAAGGCGGAAGTCTTGTGCCACTCATTGTAAACTGGCCAAATGTTGTTAAAAAAGGAACGGTTTCAAAAAGTCTTATTGATGCCACAGACCTTATACCAACTTTTGCAGAAATTGCTGGCGCACCACTACCCACAAACAATATACTGGATGGTAAAAGCTTTGCGTATCAATTAAAAGGTACAAAAGGTGTAGCAAGGGATTGGATTTTTACCGAACTTGGAAATGATTGGTACGTTAGATCAGCAAATTGGAAGCTTAATAGAGCGGGTCAATTGTTTGATATGCGCAATGCTCCTTTTGAAGAAAAAGAAGTTGCCATTGATGATACCAACAAGGCAGAAAAAGACAAATTACAAATGGTTTTAGATAGTCTAAATCCAGCAGGCGGTATTTTAGATAAAGGCGATGGAAGTGGAAGACACGCTACTAAAGTAAAGGCAAAAAATAAAGGTAAAGAACAATAAAATTATGAAAAAGATATTGCTAGCTGTATACGCTTTAAGTTGTTTTTGCTTAAATGGATTTGCGCAAACAGTATCAACAGTTGCGCCTCAAGTAACGGATTCTGTTAAAATCAAACCAGTTGTTGTACCTGCAGGTTTTACATCACAATTAAATGTGGTGTACACAAAAGTAAATGATTGGGATGGTCGTATGGATTTGTATTTGCCACCAGCTAGTAGTAAGCCAACACCTGTCATTATTAACATTCACGGAGGTGGATGGAATCATGGCGCAAAAGAAGAGCAGGGTGGATTTGCGCCTTATTTTAAAGCTGGTTTTGCTGTTGCAAATATGGAATACCGTTTAACAAGTCAAGCAACGGCACCTGCGGCCATAGAAGATACTCGATGTGTTCTTATTTATCTAATCAAAAATGCAAAAGCCCTCAATATTGATCCTAATAAAATTATTATCATGGGAGGATCTGCTGGTGGGCATTTGGCATTAATGGGCGGTCTGCTACAAAACAATCACATTTTTGATACCAACTGTCCAGGTGTCGAAAATATAAACGTAGCTGCTATCATAGACAAATATGGCATTGCAGATGTGAATGATTGGGCATATGGTCCTTACATAAAAAGTAAGTCTGCAACCAATTGGTTGGGAGACAAAAAAAATGATCAAGATTTTATTAAATCTGTGTCACCCATACATTGGGTAAAGCCTACAAGTCCGCCAGTATTTATTGTACATGGAGACGCAGATCCTACGGTACCTTACCAAGAATCTGTTGCGCTGCATGAAGCGCTCGTAAAAGCGGGTGTTAAAACTGAATTTATTACGATACCTGGAGGCCTTCATGGCAAATTTGATAAAGACCAAAATGCCATGCTCAATACTGCGATATTTAAATTTATTGAATCGCTGGATGCTTTTAAAAAATAATTACTCCGATGAAATTAAAAGGCTTGCGTTGGTGGATTTTAGCTTTGATAGGACTTGCTACTGTTGTTAATTACATTGACCGCAATGCACTCGCCATTATGTGGCCGGGGATTTCTTTGGATTTGCAAATGAATAAATCGGAGTACGCTTTTATTGTAAGTTGTTTTACCATTGCATATGCTATAAGTCAGGCATTAAGCGGGAAATTATTTGATGCCATTGGAACAAGACTTGGATTTGTGGTTTCAATTGTTGTTTGGAGTATTTCAGCTGCTTTTCATGCCGCTGCTAGAGGTATCATGAGCTTTTCTATTTTTAGAGCATTTTTAGGTTTAGGAGAAGCAGGCAACTGGCCAGGTGCAGCAAAAAGCAATGCCGAATGGTTCCCTGTAAAAGAACGCGCACTCGCGCAAGGTATTTTTAATGCAGGTGCATCTATTGGAAGTATCATTTCTGCGCCACTTATTGCTTTTTTATATGGGTTTATTGGTTGGAAAGCCACATTCATCTTAATTGGGTTACTGGGTTTATTGTGGTTGATACCATGGTTATGGGTCAACAAAAAAACGCCAGATGCACATCCTTGGTTAACGGTGGAGGAGCGTCAATATATATTAGATGGTCAGTTGCAGGCAAACCCTAACGATAAAGGACTTTCATTCAAACAAATATTACAGCACAAACAAAGTTGGAGTATTTTGTTGTCACGCTTTTTGCTTGACCCCATTTGGTGGTTGTTTGTGATTTGGCTTCCTCTTTATTTATCTGATAAATTTCATTTTGACATTAAAGCCATTGGTGCTTTTGCATGGTTCCCTTATGTAGGCGCTATGATTGGTGGTATTGGTGGTGGTTGGTTATCTGGCTTATTATTAAAAAAAGGGTGGAGTGTTACTAAAACCAGAAAATCAATTGTACTACTTGGTGGTCTATTTATGTTTCCTGCATTATTAACTATTATTAGTTTAAACAATCCATCGTATGCCATGATTGCAATATTTTTTGCACTCTTTGGATTTCAAATTATTATTGGCACCATTCAAACCATGCCTTCCGATTATTTATCAGGTAAAGCAGTGGGGACATTGTCTGGGCTTGGTGGTTTTGCAGCTAATATGGGTGTGCTTGCTACCACATGGATGGTGCCTGCGTTAACCAAAACGTCTTACACACCGTTTTTTATTTTAGCAGCTACACTTGTGCCGCTGGGTATCGCGGTTTTATTTATCTTCAGTGGAAGAATTGAAAAAATAAAACTATCATGAATATAAAATACCTTCTAACCATACTTTTTATGTCTGCATCTTCTATGTTAATGGCGCAACAAGAGTTTTCTATTTATGAAGGGCCCATACCCAATGCGCTTCCTTGCAATAAAGAAGAAACGCCAGGGAAAAATGCAAATGGCAAATTATTTTTTGCTAATGTTACCAATCCTACTGTTACTGTTTTTAAGGCTTTAACACCCGACGCAAATAAAACAGCTGTTATTGTTTGTCCGGGTGGTGGCTATGCAAGAGTAGTAGTGGGGCATGAAGGCAATGAGGTAGCCGAAGCATTTAATAAAATAGGTATTACAGTATTTGTTTTAAAGTACCGATTACCTTTTGATACCTGTATGACCAATAAAGAAATTGTGCCACTACAAGATTTACAACAAACCATTAAACTAGTAAGAGATAGAGCGGCAAGTTTTGATATCAATCCTAATATGCTTGGTGTAGTTGGGTTCTCTGCAGGCGGTCATTTGGCAAGCACGGGCATAACTAAATTTAATACGGCTTATATCGAAAATGCAAGCGTAACAAATTTAAGGCCCAATTTTGCAATACTTGCCTATCCTGTTATTAGCATGGATTCTACCATTTGTCATAAAGGATCTAGAGATAATTTATTAGGAAAAAAAGCTTCAGCCAATAAACTCAACTTATTTTCATCTGAATTACAGGTAACGGATCAAACACCACCTACTTTTTTAGTGCATGCATCTGACGATAAAACCGTGCCTGTCGAAAATAGCATTCGTTTTTATCAAGCGCTTATTAAAAATAAAGTAAACGCAGAACTACATATTTACCAGAATGGTGGCCATGGATTTGGATTGCACAATCCAACAAGGGCAGATGGTTGGTTTGATAGGGCTACTGCTTGGATGCTTGCCAATCAAATTATTAAAGGCAATTAATTTATTTATTTTGTTCCTTTTCCATATGTGCTAAAATCTGAAGTATCAGTTTGTTTTGATTTTCTAAGTGAATCAAAATGGTTTCAATTTCTAACTCAGCTTTTT
This sequence comes from Bacteroidota bacterium, assembly GCA_018971025.1. GTDB lineage: Bacteria > Bacteroidota > Bacteroidia > Chitinophagales > Chitinophagaceae > Sediminibacterium. The sequence goes on from JAGWVE010000020.1 coordinate 17,904, forward strand.
TATTGATGAGGTAGTCCTCTTCTGCTCTAATTTCTGAATGACGTGATTGTAAATTTTGACCCACCATTATCAGTGGCATCAAAAATATTTGAATCATGTTGGAGATAAATAACCATAGTACAAAAGCAGGAAAAGGATCAAATCGTAAATGAACCGGTGCTAATGTGTTCCAGCTTAACCAAGTGGCAGTCCATAAAAATATAACCATAAAAAATCCCATAGAACCAACCTTGGTGGTAATCCAAAGCGCTAATTTGTCAAGTTTCGAAAGCTTTTCTTTGTGACGGATATTGGCGTTTCTCGAAGGCACATGCGTGTCTTTAATTTCTTGTAAACTTACCGGGTTTGTATTTTTCATAAAACAGGGGCATTTATGGGTAAAATTAGCTAATAACTGGCTTCATTGTATTCACATACTTCTATATCTTTAAGTACATTAAGTCGTTTGCTATGTCACAATCAAATTCTAGACGTAAATTTTTACGCAGTACTGCTGCCATTGCAGCGGGTGTTACCATTATTCCAAGACATGTATTAGGTAGAGGTTTTATAGCACCTAGTGATCAACTAACCAAAGGTATTGTTGGTTTAGGCGGTATGGGTAGAGGTCATATTGGATATGCAGGTACTAAAGTTGTTGCGCTTTGCGATGTTGATCAAAATCATTTAGCTCAAGCGGCTAAAATGGTGGGGGGCGGTGTTAAAACAATGGTAGATTATCATGAGCTTATAGCCATGCCTGAAGTAGATATTGTGCATATTGCAACGCCTCCGCATTGGCACGGAATTATTTCGATAGAAGCGGCAAAAGCCGGTAAAGATATTTGGTGTGAGAAGCCCATGACAAGAACCATTGGTGAAGGAAAGCGTGTCGTAGAAGCTGTAAAGCAACATGGCCGGATGTTTCGTTTAAATACTTGGTTCAGGTTTCAAGATGAATTTTATGGCATGAAAACAACCGTAAAGCCGATTAAAAAATTAGTAGAGTCTGGTATGCTTGGTTGGCCTCTTACGGTAACAGTGAGCAAGCATACGGGCTTTGATTGGAAATTTTATTGGGTAGGGAAAACAGGACTTGAAGCACAAACTGTTCCTTCAGAATTAGATTACGATAGATGGCTAGGGCCAGCGCCTTACAAGCCATATAATGCACACCGTGTGCATGGAACATTTAGAGGTTATTGGGATTATGATGGCGGTGGACTTGGAGATATGGGCCAACATTATTTAGATCCTATTCAGTATTTTTTAGGCAAAGACCATACTAGTCCGGTAAAAGTTGAAGTAGATGCCGATCAACAACATCCGGATGCATGTGGCACTTTCAGAAAAATCATTTACACTTACGCCGATGGTTGTAAAATTATTTTAGATGGTGAAGCAAAAGATGAGTCGGTGGCCTACATTGAAGGACCAGAAGGAAAATTATTTGCAGGCTTTAAATCAACCATTCCTAATCTAAAAGAAAAATTAGCATTGCTTCCAGATCCGGCGCCACAAGTCACCGACTTTTTGGAGTCTGTAAAATATAGAACACCCTTTGCACTCAATGAGTCTAATGGACATAGGTCTTGCACCATTATTAACCTGGGTAAAATTGCTTTGCAATTAGGACGCACATTAAATTTTGATCCTGATGCGCAGGTATTTATTGGAGATGACGAAGCCAATAAAATGATCAACCCACCTATGCGAGCACCTTGGGGTATTTAGTATTATCCAAATTTTGACAACTCAATCAATATGAAAAAAATATTTATAGCTTTTATAGTTTCTGCATTTTGTTTGCTTAGCACTAATAGTTTATTTGCGCAGGGAAATGCTGCTGCTGTTCAAACGACTGTTGCAAAAATGCAAGCTTGGCAAAAATCAGACTGGGTAACCTTTTTTGATGCTTTTAGTTCGACAGCTACTGGGCCAGATGCACCACATGTAAAAGCGATGTATGAACTAGATGCATACTTGCATGCAGCGGCAACAGATAAGTCCTTAGCAAATAAAGCAGTAAGTGTTATTGAGCATGCACTGGTGCAGTTAAAAGATTTTCCCGAAAAAAATATTTTAGTGCGGGCTTATTTGATTGAAAGACTTGGTTATATTGGTTCAGATAAAGCTGTAAAAACAATTACAAGTTATATTGAGGTTCCATCGTTTACGGATGTTGCAACGATGGCACTAGCAACGCTACATACAAAAAAATCTATGGCTGCACTTGATGCTGCATTAGCAAAAGCGTCAACTGCTGCAAAGCCTGCCATTGAAGCGGCTATCAAACATGCGAAAGCCGTTTTGCCTTCAATACCAATGCTTGCTTTAACACCAGCTAAAGCCGTTAATCCCGTGCAAAGATTACTGGATTTGCAAGATCAAATGGAAGCCGCAAAAAGCCCAACAGAACAAAAAGCAATTATTATAGAAGCGGGAAAAGTAAACAAGCTGGGTGCAATCATGTTTGCTGCCAAATTTCTAGAAACACCTTTACTTCAATCTGATGCTGCACTTGTTGTGGCTAAATTAGCACTTGCGAATCCTGGTTTTAAAGGTCCTATGGTTAGGCCGGTTGTGCAAAGAGCGCTTGCTTTATTAAAAGGAGAAGACAGTGCTATTTTGGCCAAGCAACTCGCGTATCATATTAAGGCGATGCCCTACGATTACGGGTTTGAAAATTTATTTAACGGAAATGATTTAACCGGATGGAAGGGACTTGTTGCAAATCCTATTGCGCGTTCAAAAATGACCGCGCAACAACTACTCGAAGCGCAAGCAAAAGTTGATGCAAAAATAAAAACAGATTGGGTGGTAAAAGACGGTTTACTTGTTTTTACAGGACACGGCGATAATTTATGTACCCAAAAACAGTATGGCGATTTTGAACTTTTTGTAGATTGGAAAATTACAGAAAAAGGAGATGCTGGAATTTATTTACGTGGATCTCCACAGGTTCAAATTTGGGATACCAGCAGGCGTGAAGTTGGCGCACAAGTTGGATCTGGTGGACTTTACAACAATCAAAAAAATGAACGTAACCCATTAGTTGTTGCCGATAACAAAATTGGTAGCTGGAATAATTTTCACATTATTATGCGTGGTGCAGTTGTTACTGTTTATTTAAACGGCGTATTAGTTACCGATAAAGTAGTGCTAGAAAATTATTGGGATCGTACGCTTCCAATTTTTGTAAAAGAACAAATTGAATTACAGGCACATGGTACGTATGTTGCCTACCGCAATATTTATATCAGAGAATTGCCAAGTGCCGAGCCAATTAAACTTTCTGATGCCGAAAAACAACAAGGATTTAAACTATTATTTGATGGCACCCATTTAGATAACTGGGTGGGCAATAAAGCGGGCTATTTGTTACAAGACGGCGCTATTGTAGTGAATCCGCAGAGTACGAGTGGCGGTAATTTGTATACCAAAGACGAATACGCCGATTTTGAATACCGTTTTGAGTTCCAGCTAACACCAGGAGCCAACAATGGACTTGGCATTAGAGCGCCTTTAGAGGGCGATGCTGCCTATGTGGGTATGGAGCTTCAAATACTGGACAGCGAGGCTGATATGTATAAGAATTTGCAGCCTTACCAGTATCATGGGTCAATTTATGGGGTGGTACCGGCCCGCAGAGGCTATTTAAGGCCTATTGGGGAGTGGAATGAAGAGGTGGTAGTGGTGAAGGGTACGCGTATCAGGGTTATTCTAAATGGAGAAACCATTACAGATGCAGACATTAAAGAGCCTTCCATAAACGGCACAATGGATCATAAAGAGCACCCAGGGCTCAAAAGAACAACCGGACATATTGGCTTTTTAGGCCATGGTGATGTGGTTCGTTTCAGGAATATTCGGGTATTACCACTCTAAATTCACCGACAACCTTGTTTTACCGGGAACGATTGCGTAGAAAAATAATCGTTTTTGGCTTAAAGATTGTCTATATGGGCGTAGCATTGACCTACGATTTTTAATATTTTAATGATTGCTAAATCCAATTACGTATGCGTATGAAAAGTGTATGCCTATGCCTTTTATTAGTGGCAGGGTTACTAAGTTTACATCCTAATCTGTCATTTGCACAAGGTGGTAAACTCGAAGTAAAGGGTAAAGTTACTTCTAACAACCTTCCTTTAGAGGGGGTGAGCGTTACCGTTAAAGGCGGTAAAGAAGCGGGTACCGTTACCGATAAAAACGGTCAATTTAAAATTGTTTTACAAGATGGCAAAAGCAGTTTAACCTTCTCTTATGTTGGTTATGCTGAGCAAACAATTGCAGTAAACAATAAATCAACACTTAATGTTTCTTTGGTATCAACAGCTGCAGAAACTGAAGAAGTAGTGGTTATTGGTTACCAAACCGTAAAGCGTAAAAACGTTTTAGCATCTGTGGCTAGTGTAACTGCAAAGGATTTAAAAGACATCCCTGTAAACTCTGCAGCAGAAGCTCTAAACGGACGTTTAGCGGGTGTTACTGCAACAACTGCAGAAGGTTCTCCAGATGCGGATGTAAGAGTGAGAGTGAGAGGTGGTATGTCAATCACTGGAGACAATTCCCCATTATATATTGTTGATGGTATTCAGGTAGAAAATGGCTTGTCTGCTCTTTCTCCACAAAATATTCAATCTATCGACGTTTTAAAAGATGCAGCAGCTACTGCTATATATGGTGCACGTGGCGCAAACGGCGTTATTGTGATTACAACTAAAAGAGGTAAGCCTGGTAAACTTCAGGTAAGTTACAATGGATTTGTTGGTGTAAAAGTGTTAGCTAATAAGTTAAGTGTTTTATCTCCATATGAATATGTATTGTACCAATCAGAAAGATCTAGAGGCTCAAGTACAGATAGTTTAACGTTTTTGAAAAATTTTGGAAGCAACTGGGATACGCTTAATAGATACCGTTTTGCAAATCCAGTAGATTGGCAAGATGAAGTGTTAGGCCGCACAGGTGTTACGCAAACGCACAATATTTCTGCGTCTGGTGGAACAAGCAAGCTGACCTACAATTTTGGTTACACGCACAATAACGATAAAGCTGTAATCATCAATTCTACTTACAAAAGAAATTTATTAAACTTTAGTGCAGACTATAAGTTAACCAATAAAATTAAAGTTGCTTTATCTACAAGATATACGCAAACAGAAGTAAACGGGGCAGGTGTTTCATCTGACCAAGGATCTTCATATGCACGTTTAAGAAATGCAGTAAAGTATAGACCTTACTTATCGCCTAATCAAGATTTAGAGTCGCCAGATCCATTAGCGGATCCTAACGTTGGTAATGGTTTAAACTTAATCAATCCAATTTTATTGGCAGATGCGGAATATCGCAGAAAAACAACAGAAGTAGCCAATGCTGCTTTAAGTGTTACCTATAACATTGCTAAAAACCTGACATTTAAATCTACTGTTGGTGTTGATAATTCAAAATTAATTGATCGTCAATTTAGTGATTCAATCACACCATATTCTGTGATTTCTGGTTCTAAAAAACCAATTGCTCAATTAGATACAGCGATCAGAAAAACATTTACCAACTCAAACGTGTTAACCTATTCTATTTCTAAATTTAAAGGCAAACATGATTTTGATTTTTTAGTGGGTCAAGAAACCTACGATTATAGAACAGAGTCTCGTACACAATTGGTAAGAGGTTTTGCAACTTTTACAGCACCAGATGATGCTTTCGGAAATTTAGCAAATGGTATTTCTTTTACAGGTTACCCTAAGCTTAATAAAACGCGTTATACCAACCTTTCATTTTTTAGTAGAATCAACTATGCTTACGATAATAAATATTATCTAACGCTGAATGCTAGAGCAGATGGTGCTTCTAAATTTGCGCCAGGTAAGCAGTGGGGTTATTTCCCTTCAGCATCTGTTGCATGGAGAGCTAAGAATGAAAAATTCTTGAAAGATGTTACGTTCATTTCAGATCTTAAAGTGAGAGCTGGTTATGGTAATGTAGGTAATAACCGTATCAATGATTATTTGTTTTTGACTACCTTTAGAAATGATGGTGGATTTTACTATGGCATCAATAACCAGGCTATTACTGCGTATTATTCTTCTGGACTTGTAAACGAAGCTTTACAGTGGGAGTCTAACGAAAGTAAAAACCTCGGTCTAGACCTTAGCTTGTTAAGGGATAGAATTACTTTATCAGTAGACGTTTATAACAACCAAGCTAAAAATCTATTGTTAAACGTACCTATCGCTTCTACCTATGGATATAGCACACAGCTACAAAACATTGGTAAGACTTCAAATAAAGGAGTGGAAATTCAATTAGGTGCAGTTATCGCAAAGAAAAGAGATTTCACTTGGAATGCTAATTTCAATATTTCATTTAATAAAAATAGAGTTGAAGCCCTTGGTCAAAACCAAACTTTATTTTATCCAGCAGCTAGCTGGGGTGTATCTGGTCAGCCAACAGATTATATCGTAAGAATAGGCGATCCGGTAGGTGCTATGTGGGGATTAGTGAGCAATGGATTTTATACTTTAAATGAGTTTGACTACAATGCAACTACAGGTGTGTATACGCTAAAGCCTGGTATTTCTAGTAACTCAGGTATTATTGGTACCGTGCAACCAGGTTCTGTTAGATTTAAAGATTTAGACGGAGATGGTGTTATCAATATGGATAGAGATAGAACGATCATTGGAAATCCAACTCCTAAATTTACAGGCGGTTTGGCACAGCAGTTTACATATAAAAACTGGGACATGAGTTTGTTCTTAAACTTTAGCTATGGTAACCAGATTTACAATGCCAACAAAATTGAATTTACCAATGGCTACACGGGTAATTCAAACATGTTAGGTATTATGGCAAACCGTTGGAAAGTTGTTGATCAGTTTGGTAAAACAATGCAGTGGGTAAATGCTTCTAACCAAGCGGTTGGTGCGTCACCTGCCGAAATTCAGGCGCTTAATGCAAACGCAAATATTTGGATGCCAATAAAATCTGCAGGTGCATTTTATCCAAGCTCTTGGGCCATTGAAGACGGTTCGTTTTTACGCGTAAACAACTTAACTGTTGGTTATTCTTTCCCAGTTAAGCAACTTGTAAAAATGAAGATTTCTAAATTAAGGGTATACTTTACTGCTAACAATTTAGCTGTATTTACAAAATACACAGGATATGATCCTGAAGTAAGTGTGCGCAACAGTCCATTAACACCAGGCTTGGATTACTCTGCATATCCAAAAAGTCGCAGTTTCATTTTTGGTGTAAATGCTAATTTTTAATTTTTTCAAAGCTTAAGATATGAAAACGAAAAAAATAAATCAATTATCACTAGCGCTCGCACTTGTTGTTGTGATGGCAGTAACTAGTTGTAATAAATTTTTAGATCAAAAACCAATTACAGACGTTAGTACGGATGTTGTTTTTAGCGATGTTCCTAGTGCGCTAAAAGCTCTTGCTGGAGTATACAGTAGACTTGTAGGGGATGCTGGTTATGGTATCCGTGTGAGTTTGTATTATCCATTAGACAATGACGAAATGCAAGGTCCAACAGGTGCAGCAGATAATGATCGGAGAGATATTGCTCGTTATGCTGCAACTCCAGGTAATGCGCAAATCACCAATCCTTTTAATCAAATGTTTGCGGGTATTGAGTACGCAAATATTTGTATTGCTAACATTCCTAAAATGGCTTTGTATACAACTGGTACAGACCAAGAAAAAAAGCAATTACAAAGAATGTATGGAGAGGCTTTAACACTTCGTGCTCAGTTTTACACCGAAGCAATTAGAAACTGGGGCGATTTGCCAGCGCATTTTGAACCCGCTTCTGTAATGGCTACAACAAATCCATTCCCTTCAAGAACAAATAGAGACACCTTATATGACCGTTTGTTAGAAGACTTGAAATTAGCGGCAACACTTGTGCCTTGGAGAAACGAATTATCTGCTATTGGCGATGGTGCTGATGAAAGAATCACCAAAGGAACCGTAAAAGGTTTAAGAGCAAGAATTGCTTTATACAGAGGTGGATATGCACTTCGTCAGGATGGTGTCGTAAAACGTTCTTCAGATTATTTAAAATATTATCAAATAGCTAGAGATGAAGCTTCTGAAGTAATGGCTTCAAACCAGCATAGTTTAAATCCAAGTTTTAAAGGACTTTGGAAGGATCAAGTAAATGCACGTGCCGTTGCTGATCCAAATGGCGAACTCATGTTTCAAGCGAGTGGTATTGGTGGCGTTGGTGCTGGCGATACAAAGCTTGCTTATTACAACGGCCCTAGTGTAAATGGATTAGGTAATAAAAGTATCAACGTATTGCCTTCTTATTTTTATGCTTTTGATTCTACCGATTTGCGTCGCGATGTAACTTGTGCAGTTTACAATGTGGCTGCTGATGGTATTACTAAAATTGGGCAAACGATTACCTCTATTTGCGATGGAAAATATCGTAGAGATTGGATTTCTAATCCAACAGTGGCACCTACAAATGCAATTCAGTATTTTAGTTTAAAATGGCAAATTTTACGTTACTCAGATGTAATGCTCATGTTTGCTGAAGCTGAAAACGAAATCAATGGCCCTACTGCTGCTGCATACAATGCTGTAAATCAAGTGCGCAGAAGAGGTTATGGAAAACCAATTGCTACTGCTAATGCAGCAGTTGATTTGCCTTCCGGTTTAAGTAAAGCTGATTTCTTTAAGGCGCTTGTAAAAGAGCGTTCATTAGAGTTAGGTGGCGAAGGTATTCGTAAGTACGATTTAATAAGATGGAATTTATTAGCAAGTACAATTGCTGATACAAAGGCAACTTTACTTGCCATGTCTACGCTAACAGCGCCTTACGATAAATTGCCTATTGCTATGTACTATAAAACAACAGGCACCAGCGATGACAATACTTTTGGTCCAAATAGCCTTTGGGTAAATTCATTTTACACAACAGCGCCAACTGCAACACCGGCAGGTACAACCAAAATCGTTTGGATGAGCGCAGCTATTAATACAACGGCATTAGCAAGATATGCTACTGGATTTGTAACAGGTAAATCAGAATTATTACCCATACCCCAACCTGCAAGAGATGCGAACAGAAACCTTACACAAAACCCAGGTTATTAATACCTAGTTTTTTTAGAGGTTTAAAAAAAGGGCTACTCAAATGAGTAGCCCTTTTTGTTGGCAAATCGACCACTAATTATTAATTTCAGACAAATAATAATTACTATTTTATGAAAAAGAGTTTCATCGTTTTTCTTGCATTAATAATGTCAATTGCTGGCTTTGCACAGTCTAAAAAACACGACCAAGTAGCTGCAGCTGTAGAAAAATTACGCTTAGCAATGATAAGTGGCGTAAAAGAAGATTTGGAAGCGATTGCGGATGATAGTTTAAGCTATGGACATAGTGGTGGTGGGGTAGAAGGTAAAGCTGATTTTGTAGAAAAAATTGCATCTGGAAAATCAGATTTTATTACCATCGACTTGTCTAATCAAACCATCTCTGTGTATGGAAATTTTGCTGTTGTTAGACATAGCTTGTATGCTAAAAACAATGATGGCGGCAAACCTGGAGAAGTAAAGCTTAAAATATTATTGGTATTCAGAAAAACCGGTAAGGATTGGAAATTATTAGCACGTCAAGCAGTAAAACTTACTTAGATTTTTTTAGCGCCACTGGATTCTCTGATAATCATTTGTGGCGGTAAAATAATTTTTTCAAA
>JAGWVE010000078.1 GCA_018971025.1 Bacteroidota bacterium
GTGTTAATCAAATTAGGCAAAAATCCATCCACCCACTGAAATAGCCCTAAAACAACCCATAAGGTTACCGCTATGGGAGCCAAAACAATAAGACCTTGGAAGAAGAATTGAAGCAATCTTTTGAGCGTGACCCGAGCTCTAAGTTGCTTGTACCTGGTATTCATGCTTGAAATTTGGGTGCAAGTTAATGTATAGTTTGCGCAAACTACCGTTCAACAAAATTACGGTAAATTTTTCAATGGAAACTTTGATTACGTAAAAAGTTTCCATAGTTTTGCGCCCTGAATCAGAAAATGGAAACGCATAACAGAATCGTCAGAAAAACACATGAACTTTTTATGTTATATGGCATAAGAAGTGTGAGCATGGATGAAATTGCCAACCACTTAGGCATGAGCAAAAAAACCATCTACCAGTACTTTAAAGACAAAGATGCGCTAGTAGAAGGGGTGATCAATATTGAAATTGAACGACACCATGAAGAGTTTAGCAGGTACGCTACGATCAGTGAAAATGCGATCCACGAAATTTTTTTAGCACTTGATACAGCTCAAGAAATGTTCAAACATATGAACCCGTCTGTGATGTTTGACTTACAAAAATACCACAGCACTGCATTTGAAAAATTTAGAGCACACAAAAACACTTTCTTTTACGATATCACAAAAGCAAATATAGAAAGAGGAAAACAAGAAGGATTGTATAGAGCCAATATTGATGTTGACGTACTTACTAGGTACAGACTAGCCAACATGTTTTTAATGTTTGACTTTGAGCATTTTCCATCGAATAAATTTACGCCTATCCAAATTATTAGTGAAACCACTGATAATTTTTTACATGGAATGGCTACACAGCAAGGACTTTTAGTAATTGAACAATATAAGCAAGAAAGAATAAAATAAATGAAAATGAAAATGAAACGGATGTTTGTTGCTAGCCTTTTGATGGTACTTGTTGCCTTCACCAATAAGGTTCAAGCGCAAACGAAAACAAAAAACGAATTCAGTATTGCACAGTGTATTGAGTATGCAAATAAGAATAACCTACAAGTTAAAAACGCTTTATTGGCCATCAAAAGCCAAGAAGCCATTAACAAAGAAGTTACTGCATCTGCATTTCCTACACTCAGTGCCAACATTGGAAGCATGGATTATTTAAAACTTCCTGTATCGCTTTTACCTGGCGAAATTTTTGGACAACCTGCCGGTAGTTATATACCAGTAAAATTTGGTACCAAATACAATGCCAATGCAAGTTTACAATTACAACAACTGTTATTTGACGGTCAAGTATTTGTTGCATTACAAGCACGCAGAACTACCATTGCCATGCAACAAAAGACGGCAGAAGTAACCGAGGAAATGATTAAAACCAATATTCATAAAATCTATTACCAACTGGTGGTAAGTAAAACGCAAATTGGATTATTGGACGCCAATATTGAAAGACTTCAAAAATTAGAACACGATTCTAAAGAGCTATACAAAAATGGTTTTGTTGAAAAATTAGACCTTGATAAAATTGCGGTTCAAATTGCCAATTTACAAACCGAAAAATTAAAAGCAGTAAATGGAATTGAACTTGGATACATTGGATTAAAATCACTTATGGGCATGCCAGTGGCAGATACCCTTATACTAACCGATAAGATTTCAGAAGATCAAATCAAAACGGATATAGCAAACAATCAAGACTACCAATACACAGACCGTAAAGAGTTTCAGGCTGTGAGCTTAGGTAAAAAACTAAACGAATACAATATTAAAAGGTATCAACTTAGTTATTTACCCACTGTTTCTATGTCTGGTGCGTACACAAAAAATGCACAAAGAAATCAATTCACCTTTTTTAAAGGTGGTGATTGGTTTACAACCAGTTTTATTGGCATAAATATCAGTACACCCATATTTGATGGTTTTGCAAGAAAAGCAAGAATTACAAAAGCAAAAATTGATTTGCAACAAACAGAAAATCAATTACAAAACTTAAGGCTCACCATTGACGCAGAAGTTACACAAGCTAAAATGAATTTTGCTACTGCAATTAACACACTCGATTACCAAAAAAAGAATATGCAATTAGCAGAATCGGTGTATGCACAAACAAAAAAGAAGTATGAAATAGGAACTGGGTCCAATATGGAAATTACAGGCGCACAAACAGATTTAGTAACAGCTCAAACCAACTATATAGCTGCTTTATATGGCGCTATCATTGCAAGGGTTGATTATTTAAAAGCAACAGGCAAATTATAATTCAATAAAAAATAAGTAAATACATATATCATGCAACAATTTATTAAAATCACCCTTTTAACCGTTTTAGTTGGCTTTACAGCTTGTACTGGAAATGAAAAAAGTGGCAGCTTAGCAGACAAAAAAAATAAACTAACAGCACTTAAAAAAGAAGTGAGTGCTTTAGAAACAGAAATTGCGAAATTAGATACAGCAGCTGCTAATCAGGCAACAGGAAAACTAGTAGTAACAGCGGTACTCGCTACACAAACGTTTAATCATTATATCGATTTGCAAGGAAAAATAGAGTCTGAAAGCATTTCATATGTAACTGCTCGTGGTGGTGGAGGACAAGTAAAAGCTGTGTTTATTAAAAGAGGCGATGTGGTGCCAAAAGGCAAACTACTCTTAAAATTAGATGACGCCATTCAGCGCCAAGCAGTCATTGCAGCAGAGCAAGGACTAGAAACACTAAAAACACAATTATCTTTTGCTAAAACACTCTATCAAAAACAAAAGAATTTGTGGGAACAAAACATTGGTACAGAAGTACAACTCATTTCTGCAAAAAACAACGTTGAACTACTAGAAAATCAACTTAAAACAGCACAAGAGCAAGTAAAAATTAGTCGTGAGCAATTACAATTTACATCTGTATATAGTGATGTAGAGGGTGTGGTAGAAGATGTAAATGTGCGTGTGGGAGAAATTTTTGCAGGCGCTGGTCAGATTAAAATAGTGAACACAACAAAATTAAAATTAACTGCAGAAGTTCCTGAAAATTATAGCCAACGCGTTAAACCAGGCACAAAACTTACCATTAATATGCCTGATATACAAAAAAGCATACAAGCGCCAATTTCTGTTGTAGGGAAAATCATCAACCCTAACAGCAGAAGCTTTTTTATTGAAGCAAAAGTGGCTGCAGACAAAGATTTAAAACCCAATCAAATTGCACTCGTACAAATTTTAGATTACACAATTTCAAATGCGATTGCCATTCCAGTAAACACCTTACAAAATGACGAGTCAGGTAAATATGTAATGGTTGCAGTTACAGAAAATGGAAAACTAATTGCACGCAAGCGTTCGGTAACGGTTGGCGAATTCTACAAAGACCAATTAGAAATCAAATCGGGCTTACAAGCAGGTGATCAAATTGTAACAGAGGGTTTCCAAAGTTTATATGATGGTCAGTTAATTGTACTTGCTAGTAAATAATTAGAATACGAATAAAAATATTGTATGCAATTCATAGAAAATATTAAATCCAAATTCAAAGAGTTTGGACCTACTACTTGGAGCATCAAAAACAAAACGTCCATTTACTTGGTTATTTTGTTTGTGAGTCTTGCAGGTATTTACCAGTTTGTAACGCTTCCAAAAGAGCAGTTCCCAGACATCGTCATTCCTACTATTTATGTACAAACTGTATATGTAGGTAACTCGCCTAAAGACATCGAGAACTTAGTAACAAGGCCCATCGAGAAGCAAATCAAAAGTATTACAGGTGCAAAAATTAAAAAATTTACCAGTAATTCTCAGCAAGATTTTTCGGCAATCATGGTGGAGTTTGATACCGAGGTTAAAACCGAAGTAGCCCTTCAAAAAGTAAAAGATGCCACCGATAAGGCCAAGCAAGATCTACCTAAAGATTTAACGATTGAGCCAACAGTAATCGAAGTAAGTTTTAGTGAACAGCCCATTATGTCTGTTAACTTAAGTGGCGACTACGATTTACCTCGACTAAAAAAATACGCTGACGACCTAAAAGATAAACTCGAAAATTTAACGCAAATTAATAGAGTAGATATTGTGGGTGCTCCAGAACGTGAATTTCAAATCAATGTAGACAACTACCGTGCACAAAGCGCTGGTATCACGTTTGACGATATCACGTATGCCGTTCAAAGAGAAAACATGGACATCTCTGGTGGCTTACTAGAAGTGGGTAACATGAAAAGAACGCTACAGCTAAAAGGTCAGCTTAAAACAGCGAATGATATTGCAAACATCATTGTAAGAAATACAAGTGGTGCTCCTATATACCTCAAAGACATTGCTACCATTGCTGATACCACTAAAGAGCGTGAAAGCTTTGCGCGTTTAGATGGCAAAAATGTAGTAACCTTAAATATCATTAAAAGAAGTGGCGAAAATTTAATTGAAACATCTGATGGCGTAAAAAAGATTGTAGAAGAAGGGAAAGGAACCATTTATCCAACCAATCTAAAAGCGGTTGTATCTGGTGATCAGAGTATCAAAACAAGAAGTTCGTTCAATGAACTTGTAAACTCCATTATCATTGGATTTATACTCGTACTTATTGTACTCATGTTTTTTATGGGTGTAGTGAATGCCTTTTTTGTGGCCCTCTCTGTGCCACTCAGTATGTTTGTAGCATTTGTATTCTTACCAGGTGCCGATTTGATTGTTGGCACACATGTTACCCTTAATTTTATCGTATTATTTGCACTACTATTTGGGCTTGGCATTATTGTGGATGACGCTATTGTGGTGATAGAAAACACCCACCGAATTTTTGTGGAAGGCAAAGGCAAATTAAGTGTAACGAGTGCAGCAAGAATGGCTGCTGGAGAAGTTTTCATCCCAGTGCTTGCCGGAACTATCACAACCCTCGCTCCATTTTTCCCACTCCTATTTTGGCCCGGAATCATTGGTAAGTTTATGGTGTACCTCCCTACCATGCTCATTTTTACATTAGCAGCATCACTAGTGGTAGCCTTTATCATGAACCCCGTTTTTGCAGTTGATTTTATGAATCACCCAGAAACGGATAGCAAGGAACCTAAGTCTGCCATTTTTAAAAAGAAAGGATTCTGGATTGCTGTTGGACTTGGCCTTTTATTAGACATTGCTGGCGCACCATTTTTTGGTAATTTATTAATTGTGTTCATGTTGCTTGTTGTATTAAACAGGTACTTTATTACGGACGCCATTCATAATTTCCAACACAAAGCCCTCCCTTGGATCATGAATCATTATGAATCTTTACTACAATGGGCTTTAAAAGGATGGAGACCGGTTCATTTACTCATAGGTATTATTGCACTCTTTTTTGTGTCCTTATTTGTATTTGTAGGATCTATAATTGGAGGTAGAATACCCGTTACATTTTTCCCTAAAGGAGATCCCAATCAATTGTTTGTATACCTTAAATTACCCGTAGGTTCAGATGTTCGCTACACGGACTCTATTACACGTGTATTAGAAGGCAGGGTCAATAAAGTACTTGGCACTGAAAACGGCAAAACCAATCCGATTGTAGAAAGTATCATTAGTAACGTTGCTGTTAATGCAGCCGATCCTACCAGTGGCGACCGTACCACTAGAAGTGAACTTGGTCGTATACAGGTGTCGTTTGTAGAATATGAGAAAAGACATGGTGTAAGCACGGCGCCATACCTAGACAAAGTAAGACAAGCGGTACAGGGGATTCCTGGAACAGAAATTAGTGTGAATCAAGAAAGTGGTGGACCACCAACCGACCCTCCCATTAATATCGAAATCGCTAGTGAAGATTTTGATGCGATGATCAAAACAGCTTCTTCACTTAAAAACTATTTAGATTCTATTCGCGTGCCGGGTGTAGAAGAACTTAAAATGGACGTGGATTTAAAAAATCCAGAAATCACGTTAAGCATTGACAGAGAGCGCGCCCTTATTGAAGGCGTTTCTACTGCTCAAATTGGTATGCAAATAAGAACGGCTCTTTTTGGTAAAGAAATTTCTAAAATCAAAGAAGGCAAAGAAGAATATAAAGTTCAGTTACGCAACAATGCCATTCAGCGTAAAAGCTTAACTGATTTACTAAACATGCGCATTTCCTTTAGAGATATGGCTTCTGGCGGTGCTGTTAAAAACATTCCTATCAGTGCGCTTGTAAAAGTGGATCCTACCAGCACACTCGGAAGTGTGAAACGTAAGAATCAAAAGCGTTTAATTACACTTCGCTCAAATGTGTTAACCAC
>JAGWVE010000021.1 GCA_018971025.1 Bacteroidota bacterium
AGCAGCAAAAACCACTACAATAGAATTACTATAACCTAGTAGTAAAAGCGCAGGTATCATAAGTGATAATCCCATGGCGCCAATATATATTCGACCGCGCACATTTTTTTGCACCCACTTGTCAGAAAAATAACCACCCACAATAACACCTACTAAAGATGACAATGAAATAGAAATAGTGGTTAACGGACCCGCCACAGACATGTCTATATGTAACTTATCAGCAATTAAAGTTGGTGCCCAATTTTTAATCGCCCATCCTGGAAAACTTGGAACAGCAAAATATAAAATGATAATCCAAAAAGAAAAAGAAGAAAGTAGTCCTGTCACACTTTTTAAAACAGTTTGGTATCCTTTTTGCGCCTTATCTACTATTTCTCTTTTGATATTATCCTGCAAAAAAACAATCAATACAAATGCATAGAGCATACCAAAGCCACCAAATACCATAAATGTATACTGCCATGAAAATAGTTTAGCAACCGTTGCACCAAAACCACCAAGCGCCTGCCCCATATATATTCCAGACATGTGAAGTCCTACCGCCAAGGACCTAGTTTTGTCGGAATGGTAATCGGCGATAAGTGATAATCCTGCAGGAATATATAGTGCTTCACTCAATCCCATAAGGGCTCTTAACCAATAGAGTTCATTAAATGTTGTAGCAAAGCCCATGGCAAATGTTACCAATGACCACACAAAAAGGCTTCCTATAATAAGACCTTTTCTATTGATACGATCAGCAATCATTCCAGAAAACGAACTCATAGAACCATACACCCATAAAAAAACGGCCATTAAATAACCATAGTTTGTTGCCTGTTGTAACTCTGCAATATCAAGTTGCATTGATGGGCGCATGGTGGCAATCATCTGGCGGTCCATATAATTTAAAAGTGCTACCACCCATAAAAGGCCTACTACTATCCAAGGGTATTTTTTTGATGCTGTCATATTTATTTTTTAAAAGAACCCACCCAAATTTTAGGGGTTCTGATTCCGGGCTTTATTTCACCAGCAGGTAAATATATTTTATTGTCGTTGATAAATGCATGTGTTGTAACTGGGGCTGTAAAACTTAATTGCGCATAAGGCCCCCATGTATTTGAAACAGGGTTATACTTTAGCACATCTTTACTAAATCCAGGATGTGTTTTTTGTAAATTATTTTTGACAATAGTTAGTTCCATTTTTATAATTGTATCTGAAGTAGCAGCAATTTTTGCTGCCAACATCTCAACTTCATGAAAAATCACTATTTTATCTCCCCCAATAAATAAAATACTACTATCTTTTATTGTAACGGCAGTAGCCGCCGATACGCTTTCAGGTAGTTTTGCTTTTTCATGCCAAGTATTATTTTCAATATCCCACGCAAAAACTTGATTGTAAATTTTACTAATACCGTCAGCGCCTTTACAGCGGCCACCCATGATGTACACTTGACCTTTTAGAACAGCTGCGGCAGCAAAAGCAGTGGCCTGCGGCATCGTAGAAACTTGCTTCCATCCCGCCTTAACATTATTCAAATAAAGCGCCCACACTTTATTTGAAACGCCTTTACTACTAGCACCGCCAAAAACATATACAGCAGCATTTGTTGCGACAGCTACCGCATTTGTAAGCGCTTCGGGTAAATTGGGCCATGCAATTACTTCAAAGCCACTGGCACCGTCACTTTTTTGAATGCAGTAAACATTTGTTATTGCTCCAGTTTCATTTTCGCCACCTGCATAAATAATTTTACCGGGCGAATGTGAAATAGCTGCATATGCTACATTGAAAGGAAGTTTAAAAGAACTTGTGTACAGGAGTGTGTCCTTTTTTACACGATACACAAATACATCGTCATAGTATTTTTTTGATCCGCCTTCCCAAGGTAGTCCTGCCGGAAAATTATTACCGCCTCCTATTAATAATTCATTGCCAATAACGCCACAAACAGTCCCTGACAATCCAATATTAGGTTGTTTTTTGTTTGTTGTAGGTAACACACCCGCTTCATGCCAAACAATTGGCTGCTGGTATTTTTGTTGAGACATACCTGCATAATAAAAGCAAAGACCTAGCGCAACAAAAAAATATTTACAAGAAGTTTTCACTTTTTTACTTTGGAATTTTTGAAGCGTACGCACTAAATCCTAAAGCGTCTACATCGGCACTAAAAAGTTCAAATTGTGCATCCGACATATTTGAAACAGGCAGTCTAAATTCGCCACAGTTCATGCCTATCTTTTTCATATAAGCTTTACCTGTTGCAATACCGCCGTATTTACCTAATAAACGAATCATATCTATCGATTGCTGCTGAAGCGCACGAGCAGCCTCCAAATTATTGTTATTGTATGCTTCTATTAATGACATATAAAGGGGTGCAGCATAATTATAGGTACTGCCCACAGCTCCTTTAGCACCAAGCACTAGCGCCGATAACATATTTTCGTCTCTACCCCAAAGCATATCGTATGCACCATCTGCAAAACGCATACAAGACAAATAATCCATAAAATCTTCGTGGGTATATTTAATGCCGGCAAAATTTTTGAGTTTGCCATGTATTGCCTGCAGTAATTCATACATGGTAATATGAACGCCTGTTAAAACAGGAATATGATAATAATAAAATGCCAAATCAGGAACAGCTTCCCCAATTTCTATACAGGCTTTTGCAAGCACATTTGCATTTGCTGGTTTAAAATAAAATGGCGCTGTAAAAGCAACCGCCCTTAGTCCAATTGTTTTAGCATAGAGCGCTAGGTTTTTACAATCTTCTATACAAGTGCCTCCTAAAAAAGGAATCACTGTAAAATTTGGATTGTCGCCAACGGCAACAGCCCAAGCGTTCATCACCAATTTTTTTTCTTCAAGCGTTAACGAAACACCTTCCCCTGTTGAGCCACAAATAAATGCACCTGTTACTTTATTACTTTGTAGCATTTGATAATAAGCGGGAATCATGTCTAAGTGTAAAGACCCATCTATATGAAATGGGGTAAACGGAGCCGCAATTAATCCTTCTAAATGTTTCATCTATCTATTTTTGTTTCCAATGATCTAATAACAATTTCATAAAATAACCACCCACTACACTACGCGCTTGAAAACCAACCTGCTTACCAGTAAGGGTTTCATGCCAATCACTCAGAGGAACCCTAGTGGGTGTTTCGGTTGCAAATAAATAAATCGGTTGTAAGAGTGTCGTAAAATCTTTTTGATTGGCAGCCATGCTAGCTGTCCAAATTACCCAATCACTTTTAGTATATGTTTTTCTACTATCAAGCGGAAGTCCATATTTATTTTGAATGGTCAAATAATAAGCAATCTCTTTTTGATATACTTTATCAGAAAATAATTGTAGGTCTAATAATTTATCCCACACTAAATTATATTTCTGACTCCAGGTATTGCCTTTGTCAAACGTTAAAGCGTAATGATCTCCAACAGCGGCAAGGCTTAACCACCTCGTTGCATAATCTTTTGCAATGGCACTATACTTTGCGGCAACAGCAGGCATGCCCATTTTACTTGCCATTTGCGCATAAGCACCAATACCCACAATAGCTTTGATAGAAAGGTTTGCATTGCGCGATAAGTGACCGGCAAAATCGTCGGTACAAAGTTGATTAACTGGATCAAGCCCATCGTTTACTAAAAAATTAACCCACTCAGATAGTACATTCCAATGTGGCTTTGCAAACGAAATATCATTTTCTGCCCTGCAAATACCGGCTGTTAATAAAATCATATTGCCCGCTTCCTCTACCGGCATATCGGCAGGATAGGTTTGTCCATTTGCAAGCGGATAGGTCCCTAAATCGTGGGCAGGAAAGGGTTTCGTCCATTTACCCGTTTCGGAATATTCAATTAAAGGCGCAACCATTCCTTTTAATAAATCAGGATTGTATAATAAAGCAAGTGGTGCAGATGGGTAGGTTACATCTACGGTCCAAATAGATCCATTGCTAAAATTTTCTTTTTGAGGAAATAAAAGTTGATCCTGCGGTCCTCTAATGGTGTTGTGTGCAGCCAGTGATTGCCTATACGCCATTACACACAAAGCAGCATAGGATGTGCCACCACTTTTAACGGCACTGTTATATAATTTTTTGTCAAATGCACTACACAAACTAGCTACGCTTGAATAATCTGTAGCAGCAGCACTTATAAGATGCTCCATGGTTATGTATTTCTTTTTCCACCATGGATCTAAATTAGCACCAAAGTATTGAACCGATTTTATTTCGTCATACGACAGCATGACCCTGTCGCTTACTGTAGCAGTTGCACCAATATTTTGATGTAAACGAACTGTCAAGTAATTATCTGCAACTTTTGTAATTTCAGAAACACCAGCAATTTCTTGCAGCAAATCACTACTACTCCTATTTAATAAAGTAGCCGTAGCATTTGCGGTAGATAAATATGCATAGCCCCAATCGATACGTACATCATCACCAGGCTTTGCTAATATTTTTTGATCCGTAACACCCGTTTTTAAATATTTAATGTTTTTGAAAGTGCCAGCCGTTGTTGTTTCAATTTGAGAAGATCTATCTTTTGCTACAGAGACACTTACGCCAAATAAAATTTGAACATCATGCTTTTTATGATCGGTAGCGCTAGAGGTAAAACTGATATAGGATAAGGGTCTAGAAAGTATATCAAGATTATTTGCCAGTAACGGCGACAAAAAGTCTATAGTAACATTAACGGGGCCGCAAAGCATACGGTAGCTGGTTTTTGTAGCTGTAACCGTAAGGTCTTCCTGCTTTGCAAGCTGTATGTTGGTAGATTTTTTTTGCGCATACAGTCCAGCATCCAGCCAGGCATAACCCTGTGTATTAAGGCAGTGCATGGCAATTGTATTTTCACCTTTGTGTAAATACTTTTTAATGGCTTCTTCTAATGGATATGTTTTAACAGATGTTACATAACAGTTAGCGCAACTATATATTTTATTGCCATTAAGATACACTTCTACATCTTCGTCATACCTAAGTTTTGCAAGTAAGTAATCAATATTTGCACCATCATAATTAAACGTTCGGCGCACCCAAATTTCTTTGGTATCCCAGGCTGTTGCAAAATCATTATCCCAACCTTTACCAAAAGGAAGCTTTCCTGTTTTCCAATTTGTTGTTTCAAATTGTTCTTGTTGCCAGCTGGCAGCGGGCTTTTCAAAAGTATACAAGCAGTTTACAGGATCACCCTCACCTACAGCAGCGATAGGCGTACTAGGAAGTTGCATATCACCTAAAATTTGGTATTGAACTC
This sequence comes from Bacteroidota bacterium, assembly GCA_018971025.1. Lineage (GTDB taxonomy): Bacteria > Bacteroidota > Bacteroidia > Chitinophagales > Chitinophagaceae > Sediminibacterium. Next base: position 5,275 of record JAGWVE010000021.1, read on the forward strand.
CATCAACTTTTGCAAACGCTATTAAACCCTGATCATAACCGGTCCAGTGTTTTGTGGTAGATTTTTGAACTTCATCAGAAAAAGACCAAATGCTAAAATAAGGGTTATGCGTTACCAATGGATATGCTGGCATTTTATGAATTTGTGCCATACTTGCGCAAATCAGAAACATGCTTCCAATAAAGGCTAACTGCTTTTTCATAAAGGGTTTTTTCTATCTCCCAATGTAAAAAATAATGTGTAGAAAAACAATCTAAAAATTAACCAAAACGTCGTTTTTTTGGCGCTTGCCAGGAGTAGAACGCCCTTCTGCCACTTGCTTTTTTAGTAGTGCTGTTAATTGAGCCACCATTTGAGGATTTTGGCTTGCAATATTGTGGATCTCGCCAGGATCTTTACTTAAATCATATAACTGAATAGAAGGCAACTGTTGTTGTAAAGCTGCCGCCTCGGTTGGAGCGCTCCAGCCACCCGAACCACGCGCAAATATCAATTTATACGCTCCAGCCCTTACCGCAAATTTACCATCTATCGAATGGTGTATAATATTAGTGCGGGCAAACAAATTGGGTTTATTGGCAAGTAGGGGCATAAAACTATAACTATCTTCTGCCTCATTACTACTTATTTTTTCATGCAGCAATGAAGCCACGGTTGCATAAAAATCTGTAAGTGAAATGGTTTTATCAGAAACCGTGTTTTGGGGTACATGTTGAGGCCATTTTACGATAAATGGGATTCGGTGGCCACCTTCAAAAATATCCGCTTTTGCGCCTCTAAATCCTGCACTAACATCGTGACCTGCGGCGCGTAAGGTTTTAAAATCGGAAGAAGGTGATGCGCCATTATCACTTGTAAAAACAATCATTGTGTTTTTATCTAAGCCAGCATTTTGTAAGGCATCCATAATTTTTCCTACCATGGCGTCCGTCATCAAAACAAAATCGGCGTAGGGGTTCAAATTTGATTTTCCTTCAAAATCTGCGGTAGGTAAAATGGGTGTATGTGGCGCTGTTAATGGTAAATACAAAAAGAATGGCGCTTTATTATTTTTTTGTTCCTGAATATAATCGACCGCTTTTTGTGTGATATCTGTTAAAACATTTTGATGCTGTAACCCCTTAGCAATAGGGCCTTCACGCCAAAATCCTGCGCCTTTATTTTCTTTGATACTATCGATAAAATTTGTTGTTACACGCTGGTTTTGAATGTATACATAAGGTGGAATATCTAAAGAAGCGCTTATAATATAACTGTAATCAAAACCTACCGTATTGGGCCCCGCTGTTAAGGGAAGCGAAAAATCAATTTGATTGTTTGTATTTTTTTGCCATCCTAGTCCTAAATGCCACTTGCCAATACATGCTGTTTGATACCCGCTATTTTTAAATACAGAAGCTACCGTTTTTCGATTCGGATTTATAAGTGCTGTATCATAACTCCACAGCACCCCATTTTGCAAATGCGTTCGCCAGGCATACCTGCCCGTTAATATACCATAACGTGTGGGTGTACAAACGGCAGATCCACTATGTGCATCTGTAAAGCGCATTCCAGAAGCAGCTAACGCATCAATATTGGGCGTATGAATTTTGCCTTCTTTATTAAATACCGATACGTCGCCAATACCCAAATCGTCAGCTAAAATATAAATGACGTTTGGCTTTTGCTGTTGACCAAAAGAGCTAATGCTAGAAACAAAAAACAATGCCAATAAAATAAATCGCATGCGCTTATCAATAATTAGATCTTAAATATACCAAAAATGGCTAATTTTAAAGATGCTAACTATTGACACCGCAACAACGAGCGTAAATACCTTACAAGATTATTTACATGATGCCATTGCGCCTCGCCCTATTGGGCTTGTGTCTACGATTAACAAAGAGGGGCATGTTAATTTGAGTCCATTTAGTTATTTCAATTTATTTAGTATAAACCCTCCCATTTGTATTTTTTCTCCTACCCGTAAAATACCAGACAACACCACAAAACATACCCTAGAAAATATTAAAGAAGTTGGTGAATGTGTGATTAATGTTGTTACCTATAATATGGTGGAGCAAATTTCAAAAGCAAGTTACAGTTACCCAAAAAATGTAAACGAGTTTACTGAGTCTGGTCTTACCCCCGTTCCATCAGAACTTGTTAGACCACCAAGGGTATTAGAATCGCCCATTCAATTCGAATGCACCTTACAACAAATTATTGAACTTGGCACCGATGCAGGAGCTGGCAATTTAGTGATCGTACATATTCGAAAAATACACATTAAAGAATCGGCACTGGATAGCTCCGGAAAAATAGATCCTACACAACTAGATTTAATTGCGAGACTTGGTGGCGACTGGTATACCCGCGTTACCCCAAAAAGCTTATTCTCACTTAAAAGGGGTTGACCACTTTTTATCGGTGTAAACGTTTGTACCCGCTAATGTTTTTAAGAAAGCAACCACTGCTGCAATTTCAGATTGTTGCAAATTTAAACGCTGCACATTTACGCCATTTGGTTTTAAGCGGTTGTCTAAATTTCTATTGTCATTAATAAATCCACCATAATGTGATACGGCTGTTGCTAAATCTCTAATACCTCCCGAGTGCATTAAGCGTGTATTTAAATCTCCTTTGTTATTTACCAAATCTCTTAAAGATGGCGCACGTGTAACTGAGATGTCTTGACCCGCACCAACGGCAAGTGCTATCACACCATTATTTTTGGTATTCGGATCAATATCAAATTCAGGTGCATTGTGACAAGCGTTACAACCAAGTCCTCCGCCAATTCTGTTGCTACTAGCATCAAAAACAGGTGGTGTCATAAATAAATCTTTACCCTCATTTTCTTGTGTTGTAAAATTTGGAAAAGGCAATCTATCATTGTTTAAAGCTGCCCTACCCACATCATATTTTGAATCAAATGATTGTATGCTTCTTACAAACTGCGCCAAGCATTCTTGCAAGCGAGGTTCGGTTACGGTAATATCTCCGTATACGAATTTGAAGAGTTCGTTGTAGTATCCTACACCTTGTAATTTAGTTAAGAGTGCTGCAATATTAGCTCTTCCTGTTTGGCCACTAAAACCCATCTCGTCATGATTGGCAATAGGCTGTGTGGTTTGATTTTCTAAACTTGTTGCGCGTTCATCCCAAAAAAACTTAGACTCTACTGCAAATCTTTCATTCACAAGACGCATAGAATGCCTGTCTGTTTTACCGCCAGCTACACCAGCACTAATAAGTGCCGTATCTGAAAATGCAAATGCTTGTTTGTGGCAACTCGAACATGATATGGTATTATCGATGCTTAAATTTTTATCGTAAAATAAAACCCTTCCTAGTGTTGCCTTTGCATTGGTAATAGGATTATTTCCTGTATTGTCTTTTACAATATATGCAGGCCTTGCCTGCGCAGCATAATTGGCTAAATTATTGAGGTCTATATCTGCGCCAAACATATTTGCTACTGCAGGATATACTCCATTTGTTTCAGCACTTGTTTCCGTTTTAGTACAGGCAACAAAAAAAATAACAATGCTTACAATACTTGTAATTATGATGGGGATCTTACGCATAAGAATATTTTTTTGTGGGACCGCGGCCTGTTGCTAAAGTTTAAAATTAAAATCTAGTTCCACTGCCAATTATTTGTTAATACCACAGATTCAAATTTTTCCTCATCTGTATCGGGTAAAGAAGCAAAAAAATCAATGCCTGTTAAAGATTCAACATAATCGATAGAAACAACAAATTGTTTAAGCGTTTCTGTACTGCCTGCATTGGAAAGTATAAACGCAATGGCTTCTGCACCATGCCCTGTTTGCTTAAACACAATTTTATAAAAAGCACAAGGCACAGTTATTGAACTAGCTATTGTGCCACAACTTTTGTTTAACAAAGGCCCCGTAACAACATATACGCCATTTTTTTGCACTGCCCATTCTCTTACCTTGTCTTCCAACTTAGACCAAATACCTCTATTAAATGAAGGCACTTGAGGCGACATATTAGACATGTAAAAACATTCGGCCATAGAAACATTGTTAAGTTTCATATCGGCAGCGGGGCATAAATGACCTCTATCGTAACCCGTTTTTGTATATGCGCTGGGTTTAACAGGTTCTTCCAATAATGGATCAGGCATAAATTTTGTAGCTCTTTTTTGTGGCCCATTTACAGATGCAGGTGTTAAATAATAGGCAACCCACTCGGCCTGTTTATCCATTTCGCTGTATGAAACAGTATAATAGGTATGGCTTATGGTATGTCCCTTATGATTGGACGGAAGAAGCGTGTCGGAAAAACCCGGTATAAATAAAAGTAAAAACAAAAATTGCATGTGTACTATTTTAAAGTAAATGCAATATACGCATCGCTTGTTTTTCCACCCCATTTGGATCCACCACAAGCAATTACAACGTACTGCTTACCATTAATTGCATACACACTTGGCGTGGCAACACCTGGAGCGGGCAAATCAATTTCTCGAAGAATTTTACCCGTACGTTTATGTATAATTCTAAATTTTCCATCTGCAGAAGCACCAATAAATAAAAGCCCTCCTTTTGTTACAACAGGGCCTCCATAATTTTCTCTACCTGTTGCTGCAATTCCTTTTGCTTTGAGTGCCTCAAATTCACCAAATGGAATTTTCCAAACATGGGCTCCTGTCTTTAAATCAATAGCTGTTAACGAACCCCAAGGTGGACGAATAGCCGGATAGCCATCTGGCGTTAAGAATTTATTGTAACCAGTAAATCCGTAACTGGTTTTTTGGGCAGGTAACGAAGCAGCTGTTTTACCAACAAATTGTTGATCCTTTAGTGTTTTTATATTTAACACATAAGATGCTAAAGCATTTTTTTCTTGTGGCGTTAAAACATTATTACCTGGCATCATTCTCCTACCAGTGGTAACGAGTTGCGCAAAAGACGATGTTGTATATTTTTTTTCTATACCCATCAAAGAAGGATAATTACCACCACCTTGCTTCTCAGGCCCATGACATTTCATGCAATTTTGCATGTATACCGCCTTACCAACATTAAAATTTGTATTTAGGAGTTGTTGATTTTTTTTGTTTTCAACCATATTTAAAAGCCATGGCATTTCATTGGTGTTAACATATAAGAGCTGCGTTTCTGGATCAAATGCTGGACCACCCCACTCTGCTCCACCATCATAACCAGGCAGGACAATGGTTCCTTTAACGGATGGAGGTGTAAAAATTTTACTAGGCCCGTATTGCAAAAATGTATTTTTTATGACAGCATAGTTTTTGGCATCCACCAAATTGTTTAAGTCGTTCGTATCAAATGATTGACGCACAAGTGGCTTTGGAAGAATAGGCATAGGTTGTGTTGGCCACAATTTTTCATTTTCGAGTGTAGTGGTCGTATTTACAGGCACTTCTTTTACTGGGAAAATGGGTGCTCCTGTTTCCCGGTTAAGCACAAAAACAAAACCCGTTTTGGTGGTTTGTGCCACAGCATCTATTTTTTTTCCTTGATGTTCCACCGTTATAAGTGCTGGCGGTGCTGGCAAATCCATATCCCACACATCATGGTGCACCGTTTGAAAATGCCATTTAAGTTTACCCGTTACTGCATCAATAGCAAGTAATGAATTGCCATACAATCCCATACCTGTTCTATCGCCTCCATAAAAATCGTTGGTAGGATTGCCTGTTGGCGCAAATAAAAGACCTCTTTTTTCATCTAAACTAAATCCAGCCCAACTGTTGGTAGAACCCATACGTTTATAGGCTGCCGTATCATCCCAGGTTTCATAACCCTTGTCTTGCGGAAAAGGAATGGTATGAAAAATCCATTGTTGCGCGCCTTTTTTTACGTCAAAAGCTCTGATGTGACCAGGCGTTTCTTCCCCAACGAGTCCGCTCACAAAAAATAAATTTTTGTACACCATAACTGGCGATGTTGGCGCAACAAATAATTTTGACGGGTCACGATCTAATCCATTCACCAAATTAATCCCTCCATCTGTTCCAAAACTTGGGATTAATTTTCCTGTGTTTGCATCCACACAAAAAACAATGGGACCCACGGTATAAATAATTCGCTTATCGTTTCCGTTTGCCCAATAAGCAACACCTCTATTCATATTTACACTACTTCGATGCCATGTTTTGTTTGCAACAGAATCGGCGGGATCAAATGTCCACAGCGCTTTGCCAGTAGTGGCATCAACGGCAAATAATTTTAGTTTAGGAGAAACCCCATACATGATATTTTCTACAATGATTGGATTGCATTCCATCGGGCCAAATTTTGTGCTGTCATTGTTTTCAGAATGATAGACCCAAGCAATGGCTAACCGGTCATAATTATTGGTATCAATTTGTTGAAGAGAAGAGTATTTTAAATTTTCTCTACCGCCTCCCGTTACATCCCAGGTATTGTAATTGCTCGGTGCATTAAATTGGCACCCCACTATTAAAAACAGTATGATTATTAAATGGAGCTTGGATAGATGTTTCATCATGTTAAATTATCACTTTATTATTGAACCAACAGGCAGTTTTACAAAATAAAGATCTTTAGCTCCCTCATACAATATACCTATCGTTTTTTTATCCAACGCTGTTAAGCATGAATAACCATAACATATCCTTTCATCAATTAAAAAAGAATTTTTTGATGGCCATGTATCCCCATTATCTGTACTAGCCTTTATAGTAATATTATATCTGCCATTTTTAGTATTAGGATTCGAGAAAAATAAAACATTTTTATTGGAGTCTTTTATATAAACTGTTGCATCAATAATACTACCCATACAAATTGGGTCAATTAATGTTTGAAAAGAAGAAGCGTGTTCAATCCAATGCTCTCCCATGTCATCCGTTGTTGCAACACTTCGATAACCACCTCTATTATCTCTCATATTCAACATTAATGTACCTTGAGCTGTTTCAACAACTTGACTTTCTGTTGTATTTGATTTTGGGCCTTCGATTTTCCCTATCCAATTATCACCATGGTCTTTACTATAAAATATAGTAGCATGCGGTATCTTATTTTCATCCCAATACTGTGCAGCAAAAACAAGCGTTCCATTTTTCATTGCAATTCCTTTTCCAGGACCATTAAAATATAAATGCCATTTTGGATTTTTTGTCATGGTAGTGATACTTTCTGGCCTGGACCAACTTTCTCCGTCGTCATCACTATACACTAAAACCAGTTGACCAGTTGTATCAGGAGATAACCCTGGGAGAGAACCTGCTATAGATCGATTTCCCTTACTCCATAAAGCTGCAACCCAAATACGCTCATTATAAGGATCGTATAGTATAGCTGGATCTCCTACACCATTATTTTCATGTGGTGTACCCATATCCATTATTACTTGCATAGGCTTCCAAGTTTCCCCTCCATCTATACTTTTACTTAATCCCACATCAATGTTATTTGGCAAATCTTTTCCATTTTTATAGCGAATATCATACACAGATAATAGCGTTCCCTTTTTTGTTTTCACAATACCTGGAATTCGATAGGTATCAACATTATTATCTCCAGATTTTCTAACAACAACACCTTTAATCCGGCTATAATCACCTGGAGTTTGAATGACAGGAAATCTTACACCATTTTTTGATTTCACCTCAAGCGTATTTAATGTTAGCATTCCATTAATATCAGAACTCTGACGGAGCTCAACACTAATCCATAAAAAATGTAATCCCTGCATTAATTTAAAATCAATAGGTATTGAGAATCTATCAGATACAGGGGCCACGGATACAAGTTTATTATCTGATGAAAAATGCTCACTCGATGTTTCATATACAGTAACCTTATCAATCACCGAATACTCTCCTTTCCCTAATTGACATTCAATATTTGTTAAAACAGAGTCGATGCATTTTTTAGGAACATGAATACTCATTTTTAAAATTGGATTTGAGGCGACACCTTTAATGATTGGAATATTTTGAGGGTAAACAACAGCAGTGATATTTTTAAATTTTTGTGCTTCTGCCGATAATTTTATCAAAAATAAAATTAGTAAAATATAAATAATTCGATTTTTCATAGATGACTAAAAGATTTTTAATCTATTAAAGTAAAAGAGATCTATAAAAAATGGGTTAATTGAAAATCAATTAACCCATTTTTTGTTCCTTACTGTATATTTTATAAATTAATATCCTGCTGTTTGTTTTAACAATGGATCTTCATTTAACATAGTAACTGATATTGGTAACAATAATTTAGCAGTGCTTGAAGGATTTAAATAAGTTGAGCTTATGTTTGCGTATACATAAGAATCACCAGCCCTTCTTAAAGCATACCATCGTTTTCCTTCACCTATAAATTCTCGCAAACCTTCTTCTAAGATGGCGTTCATATTTTCAGTAGTTGTTTTATTAACATAAGGAATATAACTTGATCCATATGCGCGTTGTCTAATCGCATTTATCTCAGCAGAAGGATCTTCCCCTAATTTTGCTTTAGCTTCTGCCATCAAAAGAAGCGCATCAGCATATCTATAAATTGGATAGTCATTATTATAAACCTGCGTTGTGCCTGCCGTTGTCCCAATGTATTTAGTTAACATTACGCCACGTATAGAAAATGGAGCAGCATTTGAATACATAATTTTAAATGAATTAGCAATTCTTTGATCAGAAGGGCCTGTTGTTAATCTAGTTATCATTGCTTGATTTAAACCAATACGATTAGCACCATTTACATAAGGAAAATCTGCTGAAACTGTCGGAGCAGCTGCTTGTGCAAATGAAAGTGTATTCGCTTGAATTGAGTTTACTAAGAAACTACTGAAAAAAGTTAACTGAGCTTGTTGAAGCTCGTAATTAACAGCAAATATGATTTCAGGATTGTTTGTCTTTTTTGTCGGATCAAAAATATCTTTATAGGAAGATACTAGATTCATATTAGCACTTTGCAAACTTGTAACTTCTTGCAAAGCGGATTTAGCCGTTGAAAAATCAGCCGATCCGCCTCCCATATGCGTTCCTGACCATATAAATACATCTCCTTTTAAAATCAAGGTTGCAAGTCTACTCCAAACAACACGTTTACCAGTTGAAACGGTGTTGGTAGGCCCAAATAAACTCAATGACTTTGCAATATCAGACTTGATCTGAATCATGATAGAATCTGCAGTTGTTCTTGGCTTATAAGTTTCAGCAGTATTTGTAATCGTTTCGATTGGAGTTGTATTTAATGGCACTGCTCCCCATGTAATGAGCATGTTATAATAAACATAAGCTCTTAAACCATACACTTCTGCAAGAATTCTAGTTTTTTCTGCATCAGACAGAGGCGTTTGAGGTATAATTTTTATAACATTATTAAAGTTATAAATCAAATTATAGAGACCTCCCCAACTTGTAAAAGGAACATTGAGGGCACTTATATTATGACGGTAAAGATTTTGAAGCGTTCCATCTACAGATTCTGTAAACAATCCATCTACCCATATATCTCCTCTCATTTCACCGAGTTGATAAAACGTACTTGTATAATTTCTAAACAATCCGTAGACTCCATAATAAAGCGTCCTCGCAGCATTGGGATCAACTAATGCCTGATCCTTACTTATACTACTTTGTGGTACAACTTCATCCAGCTGCTTGGTGCAAGAATTAAGTCCGATCACCGCTAAGGATAATGCTAGTATAAAAATTTTATTGTATTTCATTTGAATTATTTTTTTGTTTTAATTATAAGATCACTCTAACACCTATTGTTAATCTTTTAGGTAATGGGAACTTTCCTTGATCTACTCCACCAACTTCAGGGAAATTTCCACTGTAGCCAGAAAAATAAGCCAAGTTTGATCCAGTGATATTTACACTTAATCCTTTAACTCTGTTCGCTAAATATTTTGAAATAATATTTGTTGGTACATCATATGCCAATGTCAATTCGCGCAACATTACATAATCACCTTTCTCCCATAAATTAGCGGCTGGATTATTTCCACTTGCATCTGTTGCATAGTTTCTTCCTTGATTTGCCCAATAATAACGCGGCATTGTACCTCCAGTATTAGTTGGGGACCAAGAATTTAAAACATCAGTTGTTGCATTTTGAGAACCTTGAACTTGACTCAGTCCTCTAACAATTTGATTATTCAAAATCACAAATCCAAATGCATAATCAAAACCAGCATACAAACGTATACCCTTAAATGAACTACTTACATTAAAACCTCCCATATGCTGAGGAGTTGTTCTACCAACATAAACAAACTGACGACTATCAATTGTATCATTTGGATTTACTTGATACCACCTGGCATCACCAAGTTGTCTAATTCTTTTATTTGTGTAGGGCAAATAAGAATTATAAAGATTTGCATCTTTAGCCAATGAAGCTGCATCTGTATATATACCAGTCCATTTAGGCGCCCAAACTTCGTCCGAGCCAATTCTTTCTCCTTCCACAAGGCCTCTTACATAAATTTGTTTTCCTGGATTATTTTGATCCCAAACGTAAAATCCACTATTGCGATTACCTTCTAAACCGTTATAAGGAAGCTTTTTGGCATAACTCTTAACAGTAAAGTAATTAACCCCAAGTGATAAGCCAAATCCATCATTTCGCTTTGGTTCAACCAAAACAAAATTTGCTGAAATTTCAACCCCTTTGTTTTGGAGTTGTCCCAAATTTGTTGTGAAACTTCCAAAACCTGTTTGCGCAGAAATATTTAATCCAGCTAGCTTATCAAACACATTTCGCACAAAATAATCTATGTTAAAAGAAATTCTTTCGTTTAATAACCCTGCATCTAATCCAAAGTTTAAGCTATTGGTTCTCTCCCATCTTACGTCTGAATTAATATATGAAGCAGCATAGGTACCTCCATAACCATTATAAGTTCCTGCATTATTATATACTTGCGAAGTTGCATAAAAACCAAGTGAACTTACGTTACCATTTACACCATAACTAAGCCTAGGCTTAAAACGAGAAACATACTTGGCTAAACCAGATTTTTTATAAAACGACTCCTCATGCATATTCCAACCCAAAGAAACCCCTGGGAATGTCCCATAATAATTACCTTTTTTCAATCTACTTGATCCATCAACCCTAACTACTGCTGTTAGCAAATAACGATTTAAATAAGAGTAATTAACTCTTCCTATTGCCGAAGCAATCCGCTCCCATTGATTAAAATCTGAAGACGCCCCTGCAGGATTTATAATAGTAGTTCCTTGTAAACTAGGAGGTGTAGAGGCAGTCAACCATGGAATTAAATCTGTGGGTGCTCCCTGAGAAAAACCAGATGTGACATAGTTTTGAAAATCGTAAAATTCTGTACCTGCTAAAGCCGTTACACTATGCCCTTTGAAATTTTTACTAAACTGTAAAAAAGCATTGGAAGTATATTGTATCGATTTTGTGGTATTGAAACTTGCAGCTCTATTTGTATTCATAGCACCGCCATTACCTTGTTGATATGCTTTCGTGAAAAAGTTATTAGTGGTGTATTGATAATATCCAGATCCACTAGCTAACAATTTAAGATAAGGCAATATCGTGTACTCTAAATTTAAACCACCTAAAAACCTTTGTTGATTGGTATTGTTTATTGTTAGATTACTCCAATAATTTGGATTACCCAAAGTAACGTCATTGGGGCCAGGTAAAACGTCTCCAGTAGCAGAGTTAACATACCTTACTGTTGGCGCCACCCCTACAAATCTTTGAAGTAATCCGCCGGCAGATCCACCTTCAGGATCTACACCTCCAAAGCCACCATAAGGTAACGCTTGTTCAACATTGTATGCACTGATGTTTGAAGTCACTTTAAGACGTTCCCCGATATTAATACCACCATTAAAATTCATGTTAAATCTTTTCAGCGCTGACCCTATGATCATCCCATTATCTTTTGCCATACCAATCGATAAAGCGTAATTACCTTGGTCATTTGCTCCTGAAAAATTAATGTTGTGTTCACTGGTAACATTTTGTTGTAAAATCATTGCCTCTCTTTCGAGTGCACTAATATCAGTATACAATAAGCTATCCATGGTTCCAGGGCTAAATGGATTTGGATCAACTAGCAACTTCCAATTTTTATTTCCTAACAAGTATCTATTCTGGCTATTAACTAATTGAGTCGTGTACAATCCATCATCAGCTCTCCATCCTGAATTTACAGCCCATCCCCAAGCTCCAAGTAATTGATTTCGGTCTGTATTCATGGCATTGATATTGTTATCAAGTGAATCACCTCTAAATCTTGCTTGAATGCCTAATCGATTCATTCTAATATAATCGGCTCCACTTAAATAAGAGGATGGATTTTTACGAATAAAGTTTGTTGTATTTGTAAAAGTGTAAGACACCTGAGATTTTCCTTTTTTCCCTTTTTTTGTTGTAACCAGTATTATTCCGTTTGCAGCTCTTGCTCCGTAAATAGCAGTTGTTGCAGCATCCTTTAATAAATCAATGGTTGCTACATCATTAATATCCAATCCATAAAGTGATGGAACAATCACACCATCTACAATAAATAAAGGAGTTCCGCCACCACTAAAATCCGTGCCACCTCTAAATGAAATAGAGGGACTGGTTCCTGGCTGGCCAGTTCTTTGTTGTATTCTTAAGCCTGGGGCATTACCTTGCAAAATAGTTGCAACGTTTGTTGTTGGTGAATGTTCAAATGCTTTTGGATTAACAGATACAACAGCACCTGTTAATTCCTTTCTTTTTTGTGTACCATAACCAGTTACGACAACTTCATCAAGCGCGTTAGTAACCGCTCGCATATTTATCTCAATTGCACTATTACCAACAACTTTCCAATCAATTGTTCCATATCCAATCATTGAAATTGTAATCGTGCTACCTTCCGCAGCATCCAAAACAAATTTTCCTAGACTTGTTGTTTGCGTTGTGGATTTCTGCCCTTTTACACTAACTGTTGCTCCAACAAGTGGCTTGCCATCTTCTCCATAAACAGTTCCCGATAGTTTTTTAGATTGCGCAGACACCATTGTGTAGAGCAATGTAAATAAGGCAACTGCAAAGAGTCTAAATTGGTTTACATTCATAGTTGATAATTTATTAAGTATTATGTATGACATAAAAATAATAATATTTACCTTTATTTAACAAATTAATTATCAATATACCTATAGCATTGATTTACAATAACTTATCATTTTAAAAGTTGTTTCGCATTTCTGTAACTTCGCACCCTTAAAACTAAACAAGCCAGATGACCTTAGCTTTCTTAAAAAATGAGATTAAGCCAATGGATACCAGTTCATTGGTTGACAAGGTTGAAGATAGCTTGGTTAACCTGCTTCAAAAACGCAAGCTCTCTGTTGGCGATGTTATCCCAAAAGAAATTGAATTAGCGGAGGCATTGGGTGTAAGCAGAACAGTTGTTAGAGAAGCACTTACGAGATTAAGAATTTTAGGTCTTATAGAATCAAAGAAGAAAAAAGGTTCTGTAATAACTAGCCCAGATTTATTTGGGATGCTTTCGAAAAGCATGAATCCACACATACTTGCACCGGAGACACTAAAAGAAATTTTTGAATTAAGGCTAGTATTAGAAATTGGTATGGCAGATCTGCTTTTTCATCGAATCACTAAAGCGGATATAGCTTCCTTGTATAAAATTGTAGCTGACGAACCTAAAGAATCAAAATTCCATGTATTTAATATAGATTATGAAATTGCTTTTCATGGCAAACTTTATGAAATTGCGGGCAATGAAACTTTAAAAAAATTCCAAAAACTACTCTTACCAATTTTTGATTACGTTCATAACAGCGGTATTGTAAATGAACAATCTCTTTTAGAAACTTTTGTTACACATAAAAATCTTGTGGAAATACTTGAAAAAGGAACTCCGGAATTATTTAGAAACGGAATGAGGGGCCATCTTGAAAATCATTTTATTCGGTTGTTTGGAAAGAAAGAAAATTCAAAATAAATCATTACTCATTTTCTCGTTTTAGCCAATCACATACACTATTGGCTGTAAGGTTATCCTCTAAATTAAATGAATCCAACCAATCAATAAAAGTCTTATTTTTAAAGAGGCACTTAACCGTCTATAACACTCAACCCTCTTGTTATGAAATACCTTCTTGGATTTGTTATTGGCATTGTTGGTTTTCAAACTATCGATGCACAAAATTCTCCAGTCAAAATTGAACCCGTTAATTTTTCAAAAGTAAATGTTACGGATGCTTTTTGGAAACCAAAAATGGATTTGGTTGCTACTAAAACACTGGATGCCTGTATTTATCAGACAGAAGAAAAAACAGGTCGCATCAGAAATTTTGAAAAAGTAGCCAGAAAAAAAGGTGAAAAACATGAAGGTATTTTTTATGACGACTCCGATGTATTTAAAGCCATAGAAGCCATTGCGTATTCAATCAAAACCAATAAGAATCCTAAACTAGAATCAAAAGCCGATGAATGGATTGATAAAATTGCTGCCGCTCAATTAGAAGATGGTTATTTAAATACATACTACACACTTAACGGGCTAGACAAAAGATGGACCGATATGAGCATGCACGAAGACTATAATGCAGGACATATGATTGAAGCTGCTGTTGCTTATTACGATGCTACAGGTAAACGTAAATTTTTAGACGTTGTAATTAAATGGGCCAATTATTTTGATAGCCTTTTTGGACCAGGAAAAAAAGATTGGGTAACGGGTCACCAAGAACTAGAATTAGCACTTGTAAAATTATACCGTGTTACCAATCAGGTTAAATATTTGCATTTAGCAGACTGGTTGCTTTCTGAACGTGGTAAAAAATTAGCTGTAGGTTACACCTGGACCGATTGGAAAGACACCCTGTACGCTCAAGATGGCGTACCAGTAAAACAACAAAAAGAAATTACGGGACACGCTGTAAGAGCCATGTATATGTATACCGGCGCTGCAGATGTTGCGGCCCACACTGGCGATGTTGATTATTTAAAAGCCATGCGCACCGTTTGGGAAGACGTTGTTTATAGAAATATGTATATAACAGGAGGCATTGGTTCGGCGGGCAGCAACGAAGGATTTTCGCAAGACTATGACCTACCCAATGAGCAAGCTTATTGCGAAACCTGCGCCTCGGTAGGAATGGTTTTTTGGAACCAACGAATGAATAGCTTAACGGGCCACGCCGAATATATTGATGTACTAGAAAAAAGTTTATACAACGGCGCACTGGATGGTTTATCTCTTTCGGGCGATCGATTTTTTTATGGCAACCCTCTAGCTTCTACCGGAAAAAATGCGCGTAGAGAATGGTTTGGTACTGCTTGCTGCCCTGCAAACATTGCTAGGCTTATTGCTTCATTAGGAAATTATATTTATGGCTACAAAAACAATACCATTTACGTTAATTTATTTGTAGGCAGCAATACCACTTTTAATTTACCTAAAGGTGATATGCAATTTAATATGAGCACCAATTACCCGTGGGATGGCGCGATCAATTGTAGTTTACAAATGAAAAAGAAAATGACCACCACTATTGCGTTTAGATTGCCTGGATGGGCTTCTGGCACTGCATCTCCGGGCGGGCTGTATTCTTTTTTACAAAGTAAAACCGAGCAACCTGTTTTATTATTAAATGGCGCGCCACTTGCATATCAAATTAAAGACGGCTATGTTATAGCAGAAACAGAATGGAAAGACAAAGACGTTATTAGCTATCAATTACCGATGAAAGTACAAACGGTTACTGCAAGAAGCGAACTAAGCTATAACAACAACCGTATTGCATTTACAAGAGGGCCGCTAGTTTACTGCATAGAAGGTGCCGACAATAATGGAAAAGCATGGAATGTTATTGCCCCCCAACAAACTAGTTTTACAACACAAAATTTTACCGTACTAAGTGAAAATGTCGTAAGTCTTGTTGCAAGTTTACCTTCTATTCAAATTAATAGCGATGGTACTGGCGCAAACACAGGCTTTCAACAAGTAAGAGCTATTCCTTATTATACCTGGTGCAACAGAGGGAGTAATCCCATGCAAGTATGGTTGCCTACTAGCTTTAAAGATATAAGGGTTAATTAACTTACTGCAATTCATTTGATAATTTTTCCCTATGAAATTTTTACTAAGCATAACTTTTGCGCTTCTATCTTTCACAATTGCCAGCATTGGTTTTTCGCAAACAACTGCATTAGCCAAGCCTTCTGCCGTTCAGTACAAATGGCATGAACAAGAAAGAATCATGTTTATACATTTTGGTGTTGCCACATGGTTAGGAAAAGAGTATGACGATACAGGCAAATTTGATTTATCCCGTATCAACCCTACTGAGCTTAACACAGACGATTGGTGTGAAACTGCAAAATTGTGGGGTGCTAAACAAATTATTTTTGTTGCTAAACATGTGGGTGGATTTTGTTGGTGGCAAACCAATACCACCGATTATAGTGTAAAAAATATTCCTTGGAAAAATGGTAAAGGTGATTTACTAGCCGACATTGCTGCTTCTTGTAAAAAATATGGGCTTAACCTTGGGGTGTACATTTATCCTGGTGATGTTAAATATGGCGCTGGCATTGGTAGTGGTGGCAAAACTGCTAATCCAGATTTGCAAGAAGCCTACAATAAAGTTTTTAGACAACAACTCACCGAGGTACTTACCCATTACGGGCCTATGCTAGAGGTTTGGTTTGATGGCAATTGCATCATTAACATTGATGATATTTTAGAGAAACACGCTAGCCAATCTGTAATTTTTCAGAGCAAAAAAGCATCCATTAGATGGCCAGGTTCCGAGTCTGGCATGCTAGCGTACCCGGCTTGGAATAGTTTATCTAGTAAAGATCTTAACAGCGGTATTTCTACCCAGTACAATGACGATCCTAATGGAGATGCATGGGCCCCACTAGAGGCCGATGCGCCACTTTATAATCATAATTGGTTTTGGAATCCCACCAACGAAAAAAAGAGAAAGACAGTACAAAACTTAATTGATATGTATTATAAATCAGCGGGTTATGGCGGCGTCATGCTACTTAATGCTTCTCCTGATACGACCGGAAAAATTACAGACGGAGATAAAAATACATACCGGGCATTTGGACAAGCAATTCAACAAAGATTTTCTGATCCGCTTAAACAACTAGCAAATAAAAAAGGAAGCACATTTATCATTTCATTTGATAAACCTACCCCGGTTAATCATGTAATTATAGAAGAAGATTACCGTTATGGACACCGCATCCGAAACTATACTGTAGAGGGTAAAATAAATAACCAATGGACAGTTCTTGTGAACGGATCATCGGTGGGTCGAAAAAAAATAGATGCATTTGCAACTCAAAAAGTTACAGCCATAAAACTTACCATCAATTCATTTGTAAATACGCCCCTTATCAGATCGTTAAAAGTATACCATGTAAATAATTACACCCATAACCCTGCACCCACAGAAACCAACGAGTGGCAGATTTGTGGTAACTGGGATACAAAAACATTTAAAAATAATAGAGATACCATTGCTTTGGATCTAAATAAGTTTATTACAACGCCTGGTCAGTATGAAGTAAAATTTTTAGCAGATGTAGCAGTAACAGGCACTTCTATAGATTCGGCAATTATAAATTTTGAAAATCAAAATACAATGCAATCGTATCTTACAAAAAAAGATGATCAAACATTTTACATTAATAGAACTTCTCAAATAAGCGCCAACAGTTCTTCTACACTTACATTAATTATGCATTCTGATAACAATGTATTTCAAAATAGAGGTGTATTTAAAATTAGAAAACGACCATAAATAAAAACGATGCCTACAAAATATTGGATTTTATTTGCACTGATAGTAAGCATTACTAGCGCAGCGGCTCAAAACACGCAAAGCGATATTCCTAAACCTACTGCCGCGCAACTTGCATGGCAAAATGCAGAAATTGGTGTGCTCATTTCTTATGATTTACCTGTGTTTCAGGGTACCCCTTACAACCAAGCGCAAAACAGAATCACCCCTTTTAACAATGCCAATATTTTTAATCCCAAACAATTAAATACAGACCAGTGGATTCAAGCAGCTAAAGCAGGTGGCGCAAAATTTGCTGTACTTACTGTTACGCATGAGACAGGATTTGCACTCTACCAAAGTGATGTAAACCCTTACTGCATGAAAGCGATAAAGTTTCAAAATGGCAAGGGCGATATTGTGCGCGATTTTGTAAACTCCTGCCGTAAATATGGCATCGAGCCTGGCATTTATGTGGGCATCAGATGGAACTCATTTTTAGGTATTCATGATTTTAAAGTTGAAGGAACCAGCGAATTTGCTAAACGCAGACAGGCCGCCTATAAAAATATGTGCGAGGGGATGGTAACTGAACTTTGCACACGTTATGGGAAACTATTTATGATTTGGTTTGATGGCGGCGCCGATGACCCTTCTAAAAACGGCCCTAATATTTTACCCATTGTTACAAAGTATCAACCCAATTGTCTGTTTTACCACAATGCTCAAAAAGCGGATTTTAGATGGGGCGGTTCCGAATCAGGAACAGTACCCTACCCTTCCTGGTCTACTTTTCCATTTGTGTTTTCACATGCAGCTAGGCAGGACACCATTTTTGCCAACAATTTTGCACTCTTAAAAACAGGATCACCTACAGGCAAATACTGGATGCCCGCCATGAGTGATGCTCCACTTCGTGGACATCAAGGTGGCCACGATTGGTTCTGGAACCCCAACGAAGACCATCATGTAAACCCATTAGAAAAAATGATGAACATGTATTACGGATCTGTGGGACATAATTCAACCCTCATTGTTGGTATCACACCAGACAATAGAGGTCTTATTCCAAATGCAGATGTGCAAAGACTTTCCGAGTGGGGCGATAGCGTTAAAAAAGTATTTAAAACGCCCATTGCTACCTTTAAGCCTCAACAAAAAGACCTTACAATAAACATCCCTATTGGAAAAAGTTTTAACAAAATAGTATTGCAAGAAAACATTAGGGAAGGAGAACGCGTTCGATCTTTTGTAGTAGAAGCCAACATAAATGGTGAATGGAAAACCATAAAAGAAGGCACTTGTATTGGCCACAAATTCATTGGACTATTAGAAAAACCTATAACTGCAAGTAGTGTTAGATTGAAAATATTAATTTCTACTGCGGACCCACTCATTCAAACTTTTGCGCTTTATTAATGGCTATTTTTTTCCTTCTAGCTTGTTTACATAATCTATACTACCCAGCCTAAACCTAAAAGGCAGTTTTGTACGCTTTTCAAACTGAAATTCTTGCCTGCAAAAAAATGGGAGGCCTTTTACGTAATTATTAGGAGAAAGTATTTGAACGGGGCTACTGCGCAAACTGTCTACTTTTTTAACACCTTGAATAGCAATGGATTTCATTTGAAATCGCACCTGTCCGGAGGCTGCAGATGCAATTAGGGATGAAACAATAAATGCTGGTAAATACCTATTAGACATGGTATAAAAGTACAACAGTTGACATTAAAAAATAAATTACCCTTTCTGTTAAACAAAATCACAACATATATGTTTATATGACACACAATATCAAAAAAATGCAAACCAATCCAAATACCCACAACGTAACTAGCTGGGAATCATACTTATCGGATTTAGAGTTCGAATAACACTGTTTTGTATCTTTAAACATGTGTTATTTTAACAGCCTTGTAGCACCAGCCGGTGCGGATATATCCATTAAAGGAATAATCAAAAAACTACCTCCAACCAATAAACCGCTACAAAGTGGGTTTAGTTACACTAACTGGCCTATTATCAAGGGAAATGCTGTTGACTTTACCATAGAAAAGGGACATTGGGAACTTATTGCCCCTTGGGTTAAATCAACAAAAGAAGCCGAGGCGGGACGCGAAAAATTTAATACCCTCAACGCCACTTCCGAAAGGCTACTTGAAAGCAAATTATTTAAACCAGCGGCACTTCATTACAGATGCATTGTTCTATCTACCGGATTTTTCGAATGGCGCCATTACAAACCTATTGGTGCAAAAAAAGACATTGCTTACCCCTATTATATTTCACTAAAAAATCAGCCGCTATTTTTTATGGCAGGCATTTATCAACCCTGGACCGATAAAGAAACCGGCGAAACCATGGATACGTTTTCTATTGTTACTACGAAGGCAAATGACCTGATGGAGCAAATTCATAACAAGAAAAAAAGAATGCCTACCATTTTAAATGAAGCACAGGCTGCAGAATGGCTTAGTCCAAACTTATCTGAATCAAAAATATTGGAGCTCGCATCTAACACATATGACCCTTTAGGTATGACGGCTTACACTATCGACAAAAACTTTAGAACCTCAAGTGATCCAATGAGCCAATTTGAATATGAAGAGCTGCCGGATTTAGTTTAAAGAAAATAGAATATTGTTTTAAAAAGTGTTAAATTCAACTATCAACTTAACATTAAACACTTAAACAAATCATGAAAAAAGTTTTACTACTCAATGTAATGTTGTTATTATCAACTTGCATGTTTGCACAAACCCTCAAAAAAGGAAGCTTATTGGGACTTCACAAAGGCACTGTAACCTTAAGTCCTAACGCAACTATGGATCAGTTTAGAAAATATTATTTAAACCAATATGCGCCAGCATTCACCAAAATTTTTAATGTAAAACTAGTTGAATTAAATGCTGTACGTGGCGCAGATGTCAAAAAAAATGATACCGACATGGCTATACTTTTTATTTTTGAACCAAATGCAAGAGATAAGTTTTTTGAAGCTGACGGGAAATTAAATAAACTAGGTACAGACTTGTTTGCTAAATTAAAACCTTATACAGACGGATTAGAAAAACTAGGTAAATTTAATTCTACCTATACAGACTGGGAAATTAAATAAGTATACTATTTTTTTCACAATCCCATAATTTTACTGAGGCCCCTAGCAATAGGGGCCTATTTTACCCTTGCACATGGAAAGAAGGAAATTCATACAAAATACGGGTTTATTAGCAGCAGGTCTTTATCATTCGCCATTTAAAGCAATTGCAGGCCCTTTTGCGCAACCACCCCTACTCCATAATATTCCAATAGATAAAAAATTAGATCCACAGTGGGTAAAATCATTGTACCACAGAGGATTTGCTACAACATATAAAAAAACAAAAAACGAATTACAATATATAGGTATGCCTATTGGCGGCATATTTACTGGCACTGTTTATTTAGGTGGCGATGGAAGGCTTTGGCTATGGGATATATTTAATGCAAATCAAACTGGTATTGATCCTAAAACAATAGACTGGGGACTAGATTTACACGTAGGAAAAAAAGTAAGACCACAAGATGGATCTGCATATGTCCAACCTGCAAAAAACATTAGACCCATCGAGCAGGGATTTGCTTTTAAAATTGTTTCAGGCAAAAAAACAATTATAAAAAAATTAGCGGAAACCGATTGGGATGAAATCTTGTTTGAAGCAACTTACCCTATGGCAAAAGTCCATTATATTGATCATAGCTTGGGGCTAGATATTACGGCATCTATATATTCGCCATTTATTCCTCTAGATGAAAATAATTCGGGACTTCCTTGCACCATTTATTCTTTTTCTATAAAAAACAACACGGCAAAAGATATTTCAGTTTCTATTTTGGGTTGGCTTGAAAATAAAATAATGCATAATTCTATAAATGAAAAAGATATCAGAGAAAATGCTTTTGAGTCTTTTTCAAATTATTCTATTGCCAATAGTAGTATTCAATTAAATGGCTCTAATAACCAACAAATCCTTCCAGATTATGGCACTATGGCTATTAGCGCGCTAAATCCTAAGTGCATATGCAATACATCCTTTACTTTACCAGTTGTTGCCGATTCGTTTAGCCACCAAAATATTTCAAATACATCAAAAGCTGTATC
>JAGWVE010000022.1 GCA_018971025.1 Bacteroidota bacterium
ACAAATGGAGATCCTCAGTATAGTGGAACCGATTGGATGGAAATTAGATACGCAGAAGTTTTATTAAACCTTGCAGAAGCTGCAGTAGGTATTAATAAATTAGCGGTGACAGATCCATCTTATGCTGGTTTAATTGCTGTAAGAAAAAGAGCAGGTATTACAGCTAACTCAGACAACCTTTATGGATTAACGCCAAACATGACGCAAGCGCAATTATTTGACGCAGTTATGTTAGAAAGAAAAATTGAATTTGCTTTTGAAGGAAAGCGTTTCTGGGATTTATACCGTACTAAAAGAATGTCTGAAATTAATGGTATTACAAGAAATAGACTTCGCATCACTTTAAAAACAGGTACTGGTATTCCAACAGCTGCTGTATTAAAAGATGCAACCAATGTTTCATTTAGAGACGTGCAACCACTAGATGTTATGATGAGCACTTACTTTACAACAACGCGAAATAACAACCGCGATGCAAGTAATGCAACAACAAAATTGGATGCTACTCCAATTAACTTTTTGAATACGTATTATTTCTTCCCAATACCTTTAGCGGCAATTACCAATAATCCAAACTTACAACAGAATAACAATTGGGGCGGATCCTTCGACCCAATAAAATAAAATTGAAAAGAAAGAGAAGTTTATCTTCTCTTTCTTTTTTTAATTCCAATAGCAAACAAGAAAAGAGCGGTTCATGAAAAAAACATTTTTAGTACTTAGCTGTGTGTTTAGTTTTGTTTTTACTCGCGCACAGTATCCAGCAATACCAGACGATGTTCAGCGCTGGAGCGATTCACTTTTAAAAGCGGCTACCAAACATTCAGATTCTGCATGGGCCATTGCTTATCCAATTGTGCAACAACAAGCCAAAGAAGGCAAGCCTTATATTCCTTGGGCGTCTAGACCCTATGATTTACCTCAATCAGACTTACTCGCTTTTCCAGGTGCAGAAGGGGGTGGTAGATATAGTTTTGGTGGACGAGGTGGTAAGGTTTATGTGGTTACCAATTTAAATGATGACGGTCCGGGAAGTTTACGTTGGGCATGTGAGCAAGGTGGCGCAAGAATTGTAGTATTTAATGTAGCAGGTATTATTCGAATTAAAACACCGCTCATTATTCGTGCTCCTTACATTACCATCGCTGGCCAAACAGCTCCTGGTGATGGTGTTTGTATTGCGGGAGAAACGGTTTGGATTAATACCCACGACGTTATTATCAGGTACATGCGTTTTAGAAGAGGTGAAACAAATGTAGGAAGACGTGATGATGCTATTGGCGGAAATCCAGTAGGCAATATAATGATTGACCACGTGTCTGCAAGCTGGGGTTTAGATGAAAATATGAGTATGTACAGACACATGTACAACGATAGTACCCCAAATTTAAAAGCCGAAGCAAAATTAGGTACCGTAAATATTACCATTCAAAATTCAATTTTTTCTGAGTGTTTAGACACCTGGAATCATGCATTTGGTAGTACCCTTGGTGGCGAAAACTGTTCTTTTATTAGATCTATTTGGGCAGACAATGCTGGAAGAAACCCTTCTATTGGATGGAATGGCATTTTTAATTTTGCCAACAACGTTGTGTTTAACTGGGTGCACCGTTCTACAGATGGGGGCGATTATACCGCTATGTATAATATCATTAACAATTATTACAAGCCTGGTCCTGCAACGCCTAAAGACAAAGCCATTTCACACCGAATTTTAAAACCTGAAAGCGGAAGAAGTAAACTTGGATATTCGGTATATGGCCGTGCTTATGTAAATGGCAATATTGTTGAAGGCAATGACCGCGTAACAAAAGACAATTGGGATGGCGGTGTTCAAGTAGAAGAATTAGAAGATGCAGGAAAATATAAAGATGCAATGAAGTGGAATAAGCCACTTCCTATGCCTGTATTTACCATTGTTGATGCACTTACTGCAAAAAGTTTTGTATTACAAAATGCGGGCGCTACACTACCTGTTAGAGATGCGGTTGATGTTAGAATTGTAAAGCAGGTAACCACTGGTAACATTGAGTTTGACCCAAATGTACCATTACCGCAAACACAGTTCAAGCACCGCCGTTTGCCAATCGACTCTTATAAGCAAGGGATCATTACAGACCCTATTCAAGTGGGGGGATATCCTGCTTATAACGGAACGCCTTTTGCGGATAAAGACAACGATGGTATTGCGGATGCTTGGGAATTAGCGCATGGATTAAATCCTAAAGACGCTTCCGATGCTGCAAAAATTAGCGCATCTGGATACAGCAATATTGAGCTGTATTTAAATAGTGTAGTAGACATTAAAAATGTAGTACCGGCTACTAAAAAGTAATTTGATATAACTAATGTATAGGAAGGAGCCCCTGCTTTGCGGGGGCTTTTTTTATCGTACATCTTTGGCACAGCCACATCCGCCCCTTCTTTGATAGCCAGGCTTAAACACGCTGCAACTTGCTGCGGCAAAAGAAATCACTATTGCGAGTACAATAATTTTTAAAATAGAATGTTTCATAATTGAATACTAAATTACGCAAAAATTTAGCCAAATCTCATCAAAACTGCAAACACCATACAAAGGGTTTTAATAGCTCCTCTAGATTGGGGTCTTGGACATGCGTCTAGATGTGTGCCTATCATACATGATGTCATCGAAAAAGGGCATGCCGTAACCATTGCTGCAGGCGGATCTCAAAAAAAATTATTACAATATTATTTCCCTTCCTGCAACTATGTATCTATACCTGGGTATCATATAAAATATAGTAAAAAAGCTTGGTGGCTTCCGGTTGCACTTTTTTTTCAATTACCTAAAATTACTTTAGCTATTTACAGAGAGCACAAGTGGTTACAAGCACAAGCGCATGCATTTGACCATGTAATTTCAGACAATCGGTATGGGTTATTTAACAGTCAGTTAACCACTACATTTATTACACATCAATTACTTGTTAAAGCGCCATATAAGTGGGCCGAAAATTTGATTCAAAAAATACAATACTATTTTATCAATAAATTTTCTGAATGTTGGGTTCCTGATACAACAGCTTATCCAGGCTATGCGGCAGATTTATCGCATCCAATAAAAATGCCTGCCATACCTGTAACCTATATTGGGCCACTCAGTCAATTTAGTGTTTTAAATAGCGCTACGAATAACACGTTGTCTCTAAAATATAAATACTGTTTTTTATTGTCTGGTCCAGAGCCACAAAGAAGCATTTTACAACATTTGATTGAATCTGATGCAGGCAAATTACAAGATCAAATGATACTCATTGAAGGAAGGCCATCGGATTTGCCCAATCATTATAAACAGCAGGGTCCGCTAACCAAGCTTCGTTATGCCAGTGGTCAAGATTTATTAGACATTATCATGCAGTCTGAATTTGTTGTATGCCGTAGTGGCTATTCTACACTCATGGAATTGTTGCCCATGCATAAAAAAATGATTTTGATACCTACGCCAGGTCAAACAGAGCAAACATATTTAGCTACTTCACTTGCAAATAGACAAATGGCTATCATGATGGAGCAGTCTGGTTTTGATCTCGTAAAAATGGATGAAAAAGCCCGCCAGCATTGCTTTATATTTGCACCATGAATTCAAAAACAAAGGCACATATTGCAGTATTAATTGCAAATTTAATTTTTGGTGCCGGTTACGCAGTTATTAAAACCATCACACCGGCATATTTAGCACCTTATTCTTTAAATGTTGTGCGTGTTGTTGTGAGTTTAATTTTATTTTGGTCATTGCTTCTTTTTAAACCCTCCAAAGCTTCTATTGATAAAAAAGATATTCCACTATTTGTACTTTGTGGTATAACAGGCGTTGCCATCAATCAAATCATGTTTGTAAAAGGATTGTCGTTAACATCCGCAATACATAGTTCACTACTTTCATTAGCCACGCCCATATTTATTACCATCATTGCGTTATGGCTTATCAAAGAAAAATTTAGTATTAATAAATTTATGGGTTTAGCCCTTGGTATTGGTGGTGCTACTTTACTGGTGCTTGTAAAAGATGTGCAATCTAGTAATAGCAGTAGTTTGCTCGGGGATATGTTTGTGCTTATCAATGCAGTTTCTTACGCATTTTATATGGTGATTGTTAGACCACTCATGGAAAAATACAATGCGCTGCATGTGTTACGTTGGGTGTTTACATTTGGCGCCATTTTTATTTTACCCATTGCACTTCCTGATTTTATCGCCACGGATTGGTCTGTATTTGGAACAGCGCAGTGGGTGGCACTCGCCTTTGTAGTTTTGTTTGTAACTTTTATATCTTATTTGTTTACCGTGTATGGTTTACAAGAATTAGGCCCATCCGTTACAGGCGCCTACATATATACACAACCCGTTTTTGCAACGATCATTGCGATGGTTTTTGCTGGAGAGCATTTTACAATGATCAAGGCATTGGCTGCTGTTCTTATTTTTTCGGGGGTTTATTTAGTGAATAGAAAAAAAGCAATCTAGCAGCCTTTCTTTATATTTGTATGGATGGCTGTAAAACGATTATCCATTTCAGAATTTGTTTCCATGATGGAACAGTATCCTATTTTGGATGTACGCAGTCCATCGGAGTATGCGCATGCGCATATGAAAAATGCCCATTCTTTACCCCTTTTTACAGACGAAGAACGAAAGGTTGTTGGCACGGCCTATAAGCAACAAGGAAAGCAGCCAGCCATTAAATTAGGCCTTAACTATTTTGGCGTAAAAATGTCTTCCATGGTCAGTGAAGTGGAAGCGTTACTCGCCTCAAGTTCGGATCCAACAAATAAAGTGGTGCTCGTTCATTGTTGGCGCGGAGGGATGCGCAGCGCGGGTGTGGCGTGGTTACTCGATTTATATGGGTATACGGTATACACTTTAGTTGGCGGTTACAAAGCCTATCGAAACTGGGTATTGGCTCAATTTACATTGGAATA
This sequence comes from Bacteroidota bacterium, assembly GCA_018971025.1. Lineage (GTDB taxonomy): Bacteria > Bacteroidota > Bacteroidia > Chitinophagales > Chitinophagaceae > Sediminibacterium. The sequence continues at coordinate 4,944 of JAGWVE010000022.1, forward strand.
CACATTTAAAGTAATTGGTGGTTATACAGGGTCAGGCAAAACAGAAACCTTACATGCGCTTAGACAATTACAAGAGCCCATTATCGATTTAGAAGGCCTAGCGCACCATAAAGGTTCTGCATTTGGAAACTTGGGCCAACCTGTTCAACCTTCACAAGAACAGTTCGAAAATTTATTAGCACAAGCGCTTTATACATTAAGTACAACGCATACGTATATATGGGTAGAAGATGAAAGTAGGCGTATTGGTCTTGTTAATATTCCTTCTACTTTATTTGATCAAATTAGAAAAAGCAAATTGTACTTTTTAGATATCCCTTTCACACAAAGGCTTCAATTTATTTTAGAGGGGTATGGAAAATTTGAAAAAGATAAATTGATGAGTGCCATACTGCGTATTAAAAAAAGACTCGGCGGATTGGAAACAAAAACTGCCATTAATTTTTTAATCGAAGACGATGTAGAAAGTTGTTTTAAGGTCTTATTACATTACTACGATAAATTATATTTGAAGGGCGCTCACAATAGAGAAAATGTAGAAGCCTTGATTCATAAAATTGAAGTACCTACTGTTGACGCAGCTAAAAATGCATCTACTTTATTAACTAGCAGCGGCTTACAATAATTGTCCAATCCAATCCTTAATCGTTAAAAAACTGAGCGTAGTCATAATGGTCACAACAAGCCACCCTGCTATATCTAACCATAATGGCTGCCTGTAACTACCTACTATTTTTTTATTGTGTGCTGCTATTAAAATAACCGCTAATGCAACCGGTAAAATAAGTCCATTGAGGGCGCCAACTGTAACGAGAATTTTTACAGGATTGCCTACAACAATAAATATGCAAGTGCTTATTACTATAAAAATGCTAATAGCAACTTGTTGGTGTTTATCAATCCAAACATTAAAGTTTTTTAAAAAAGAAATGGAAGTGTATGCTGCCCCTACCACAGATGTAATCGCAGCAGACCAGAGTACAACACCAAAAAATTTGTAACCAATATTACCTGCTGCAAATTTAAAAACGCTAGCAGCCGGATTGGCTGGATCTAATACCGCGCCACTTGTTACAATGCCTAGTGCTGCTAAAAATAAAACGATGCGCATAATAGCGGTAATTAAAATACCAGAAACGGCGCTTGTATTGGTGTCTTGTAAAGAGGCCGTTCCAATATAGCCAGCATCTAACAACCTGTGACCACCCGCAAAACAAATATAGCCGCCTACGGTTCCGCCCACTAGGGTAACAACGGCTTTAGCACTAAAGGCTGTAGGTATAAAACTATGCGTGATGGCTTCTTGCATAGGTGGATGCGCACTAATTGCAATATATAAGGTCAGTGCCACCATAATTAGCCCTAGTATTTTAGTAAAATTATCTAGGAAGGCACCTGCTTCTTTCATCCAAAAAATAAAGAGGGCCAAAAAGCAACTTATTATGGCGCCCACTCCAGGATGTAAGCCCGTTAATACCTGAACGCCAAGTCCACAACCTCCAATATTGCCAATGTTAAAAGCGAGGCCTCCAACAACAATTAAACCCGTTAAAAAGTAGCCTAAACCAGGTAATAATTCATTGGCAATAACAGGGGCTCGCTTGCTACTTACCACAACAATTCTCCAAACATTTAATTGTGCGCCAATATCTAATAATATCGATAGGAGAATTACAAAACCAAAGCTAGAAAGTAATTGCTGCGTAAACACAGTGGTTTGTGTTAAAAAGCCAGGTCCTATAGCAGAAGTGGCCATTAAAAAAGCCGCGCCTAGTAATGCCTCTTTGTTTTTTGTTTTTTTCAATGCTACTTATTTTTAACGAGCTGGTAAATTGTTTTTGCAAATGCGAATGCATTTGGTGTATCGGCATGAATACAAATCGTATCTGCAGCTACATCTATTACCACCCCATCCATCGTTTTAATTTTTTTCTCTTGTAGTATAAGTGATACCTGCGCTGCTACGCTCTCCTCATTTGTAAACACAGCGCCTTCTATATTTCTTGAAGCGAGGCTTCCATCTTTTAGATAAGCCCTATCTGCAAATACTTCATGTGCAGTTGATAGCCCCCTGCTTTTTGCAGCCTCCAACATAACGCTGCCACTTAGGCCAAAAAAAACGGCATCGGGCATTTGGTCAAACACAGCGCTGGCAATGGTTGTAGCCAGTTCCATATCTTTGGTAGCTTGGTTGTACAAAGCGCCATGTGGTTTTACATGTGATACTACTTGCCCCATTTCTTTTGCCGTATTTGAAAACAAACGCAATTGTTCAGACACCATCTCGTATACCGCTGCATTTGATAAAAACATTGCTTTTCTTCCAAAATTTTCTTTGTCTGCATAAGAAACATGCGCACCAATTTGCACTTTATTTTCTTGAGCGAGTGCAATTGTTTTTTTGATCGTTTCTATATTTCCGGCATGGTAGCCACATGCAATATTGGCGGCATCAATATAGGGCATGAGCGCTTCGTCATTGTCTAACCCTTCTCCCATATCACAATTAATCAGTAGCATCTTATTTTTCTGAAAAGTATTCTTGTAACCTGAATTTACAAGCATTTTCTAATTGCTGCAAATTTGATTCCTGCTGCAATAAAAGCGCTTCGGCTTCTAACATACTTACCCAACTGATGCTAAACGAACTTCCTATGGGCATTTGTGCAAGCGATGCCATATCAGCACTAATAACAGTGCCTATGCGAGGATAGCCGCCCGTTGTTTGATGATCCGCCATTAAAACAATGAGTTGACCACTTGGGGTTAATTGCAGCGTTCCTTTTGTGACGGCTGTGGAAAGTAATTCAGGTAGTATAGAATGCTGTATGGGCTTACTTTTTAATCGAAAACCCATGCGGTTGCTTTGTAGGTCTATTTCAAAGCGCGTATTTTGGAAATCGGCTATTTCCTTTGTGTCCAAGACATGGATGTTGGGACCTTGTATACAACGAATGCTATTGGTTCTGTAAAATTCCTGGGTATTTGCAGTCCAACCAAGTGCTAATGCATGTAATTGTCCTATACCTTCAAAATGATAATCGAAAGAATGTGCACTTGCTAATGCGTCATTTTTTTGAAGCCTCCCTTTTTTAAAAATAAAACCACCTTGTACAGCCATATAAATTCTAGCGCTGTCTTGTTGGTTATGAAAAGATAATATGGATCCTGCATTTACAACAATGGGTTGGTTGGCATACACCGTTTCATTGTTTAATAGTGCAGTGGTTGCAGCACCTGTAAATGCAAAGAGCGTTTCCTTTGTAAATACAATTGTTGCTGCAGGTAAATGCATTTCTAAAACAATCGCTTCTTTTTTATTGCCTACTAATGCATTTGCAATTCTATGCGCCAATAGGTCCATAGACCCTCCCGGACTAAAGCCCTCATGCTGTTTCCCTTTACTAGGCAAACCTTGTAAGCTATCTAATATGCCGGCTTTTACAATTTGAATACTCATGGTTTCATAAGTTTTTCAAATGACAAAAGAGATATCGATTCAAATTTTACAAAGGATCCTGGTGTTAGTAATAAATTTTCATTTTCGTCTATTAAAGAAATAGGTGTTTTGCCAATAATTTGCCATCCACCTGGCGAATTACAAGGGTAGATACCTGTTTGAACGCCAGCAATACCAACGCTTCCAGCAGTTACGAGCGGTCTTGGTATGTCATGCCTGGGTGTTTGAATGGCAGGATCCACAATGCCCATGTAGGCAAAGCCTGGTAAAAATCCATTCATAAAAACACGGTATGTTTTTGCTGTATGTAGTTCAATAACTTGTTGGATACTTAGGTTATGCTGCTTAGCAACAAATTCAATATCGATGCCTACACTTTTATCGTAACATACCGGAATAATAATTTCTTTACGTACTTCTTCAATATTGCTAGAAGAATCATTTAAATGATTTTGAATCCAATTTTCAATGCACAAATAAACGGGCAGTATGTTTTCATTTTTTAATTGCTCTTGGTATACAGTCATGTAATCATACACAACCGTAACTGAATTATACGCAGGAATAATATCTGTAATCCCTGGTAACATGTTTTGTTGCAGCGAAGCTACCAGCCTGTGCACCCTATCATTTGTTTCTTCACTAATAGGCCCACCAAAATCAAGCGTAACCGCTTGATCCGCTATTGGATATAATTGAAAAGGTAGCATGGTAGACATCGCCTCAAATTACATTAACTATTTGAATTAAACACCCTACATTTTTTTGTTAAAAATACCAGTGCTCCAATAGGTGGAGGACCCTCAGCGTATATTTGACTTCTAAAATTTACCTATGTCTGATACTATTTTATATGCCGCTCTTGGCGTTAGTATTGTTTCACTTTTGTTGGTGTTGATTCTACTTTTTAAATCAAGTGCTGGTACTGGGATACAAAATGAAATGGCGGTACTTCAATCTAGGCTTGCCCAGTTAGAACAATCAATTAAAACAGATTTTAGTATCAACCGAACAGAAATCAACCATACTTTAAAATCAGGCCTAGAAGGACTTATTCAAAAAACAGATGCCAATCATAAACTTAATAGAGATGATTTGCGCACAGGCTTACTAGATTTAACACAAGAGCTCAAAAATAAATTTACCGATTTGTCAGAAGGTCAATCTAAGTTAGTACAGCAAACCGAAAAAAAGCTAGAGCAAATGCGGGAAACGGTAGATGAAAAGCTCCAAAAAACATTAAATGAAAGACTCGGTCAATCCTTTGAAGCCGTGGGCAAGCAATTGGAAGCGGTTCAGCTTGGGCTAGGCGAAATGAAGACACTTGCAAGTGATGTGGGCGGGTTAAAAAAAGTGCTTAGTAATGTTAAAATGCGCGGCGGTATTGGTGAAGTTCAGCTGGCTATGTTGCTCGAACAAATACTTGCGCCTGAGCAGTATGCAGCAAATGTAAAAACCAAACAAAACAGTGCTGATATTGTAGAATTTGCCATTAAACTTCCTGGTCGTGATGATACCAATAAGCAGGTGTGGCTTCCTATCGATGCCAAATTTCCAAAAGATGTGTATGAGCAGTTGCAAACAGCTTATGACACGTCCGATTTGCCACAAATAGAAATAGCACAAAAAAATTTAGAGCAAACCATTAAAAAAATGGCCAAAGATATTTCTGATAAATACATTGACCCGCCTAATACCACCGATTTTGGAATTTTATTTTTACCATTTGAGGGTATCTATGCAGAAGTTGTAAGAAAGGCAAGTTTGCTCGAAGATTTACAACGCAATTATAAAATTGTAGTGACGGGTCCAAGTACGCTTGCTGCTATTTTAAATAGTTTGCAAATGGGCTTTAAAACACTTGCCATTCAAAAAAGAAGTGGCGAAGTTTGGAAAGTACTCGGCAATGTAAAAACAGAGTTTGAAAAATTTGGTGGCCTTATCGAAAAAGCGCAAGGCAATATTCAAAATGGCCTCAAGCAACTCGACGAAGTGGTGGGCGTGCGTACACGCGCTATTCAGCGTCAATTAAGAGATGTAGAGGTTTTAAATGACGGTCCAAACGCCATCAATGAACTCGAAAATCCAGGTTTGCCTTTTGATTAATTCAGGTTTAAAAAACTTGATATGGCTGCAGCTACTTTGGTAGGCGTTTCTTCCATGGGTGTATGTCCAACATTTTGTAACACTACAAGCTTACTACCTTTGATGTCTTTGTTGAATAAGTAAGCATTAGAAACGCTGATGAGCTGATCCTTGTCGCCCCAAATAATTAAGGTTGGGATATTGATTGTTTTTATAGGTGCTGGGTTTGGTGTAAAGCCGGCTTTAAAAATAGAAAGTGCAGCTTTTCTATTGCCTTCTCTTAGTAATAAATCGTGGTAACGATTAATGGATACTTCCGTAATTTTACTTTTGTCTACAAATACACCTTCTAAACTTTTTTTAACTAAAAATTTAGGCGTTACCCAAAGTAATAAATTGTTTATGATGGGCATGCTTGCAATTTTAAAACCAAGCGAACCCTTTTCATTTTTTTTCGGATACCCGCTCGCGTCAAGTAAGATTAACTGCTGCACACGTGATTTATTATAGAGTGCATAATGCCACGCAATGCTTCCCCCAAGAGAGTTTCCTGCTACAATACAAGACTTAACTTGTAGCGCTTCTAATACCGAATCCACAAAAACATTATAGACATCCGCATTGTAGGTGTTTTCTTTATTAGGTCCTGTAAGTCCAAAAGCAGGTAAGTCAAAACGAATTATTTTTTTCTTTCCACTTAACAAGAGCGTTAAACTATCCCAGGTATGTAGTGAGGAAGATGTTCCATGAATAAGCACGAGTGGAACCGTATCTGTTTCAACCCCTTCTATTCTATAATGCACTTGCATGCCTAAAACAGGTATAAATTTTGATGCATTGTTTGTGTATAAAGGAACCAAGTCCGTCAACTTTTTATCCCTTTCTGCTAGCGCAAAAACGGCTATTACAATAACAGCGAGGACAGCTACTATACCAATGCCAATATATTGTATGAACTTTTTCATCTTTATATTTGTTAAGTAACGTAAATATACACGGTATGAAAAAAATGACCTTTCTTTTCTTTTTTGTGCTTGCGGCTTTTATGACCCGCGCACAAGATATTACCCAAGGACTTTGGTATAACGATAAAAAAACCGCAAAAGTTCAGTTTTACTGGCAGGGCGATAAATTAAACGGGAAAATTGTATGGCTTAAAGAGCCTACTATCAATGGGAAGCCAAGGGTTGATAAAAATAACCCAGAAGCTTCACTTCAAAATAAGCCACTTGTGGGCCTCATTTTTATGAAAGGCTTTATCAAGGCAGAAAAAAACATTTGGAACGAAGGCTCTATTTATGATCCTGAAAATGGTAAAACTTACCAGTGCAAATTAACACTGGTAAGTCCTACACAACTAGATGTTCGAGGATTTATAGGCTTTTCAATTATAGGAAGAACCTCCCATTTCACTAAAGCTGAATAATCAAGCTTTATTTAAAAGTCATACTTATTGAAATAACATTGGAGTTTAGGCTGGTTGTTTGTGTGTAATGACCATACCGTATTTCCATGTCTTTAACTTTTTCATTGTTTAGAATACCACCCGGAGGCGCCATTCTCACACCCATACCATAGAAGCTACTACTAAACGCAGATAAGGAATAGTTGCTTGAGTAGTAAGGTTCTGCAAGCGTATGCGTTTTATAGGGCCCAAAATAAGTTGCCGCTGTTTGCTTATAATACCTGTAATACGGGGACACCGAAAAAAACGGCGTAACTTTTATGGGTACTTCTAAACTAGCAGTGGTGGATTTAATACCCCAATCGTCTGTGTAGTATCTAAAGTAAGATCTGAATACAATATTATCACCCATAAAATAATTGGCTCTTACGCCCACCGGTAATTTAAATCGGGTAGGGGGTAATTTTTCAATGGTATCAAGTCCATTAGACATGTATACTCTATGAAATGGAAGTCCTAAATATCCATTTTGAGATACTAAATCAAGTAAAAACATCACTTGTAATCTCGCATTCACAATTTGCGAGTAAGAAAAAGAAGCGGTGTAGGTATTTCTAGGACTTGTTGGTAAATCACTATGATCATCACCAGATATAACAGCGCCACTTGCACTAACCACTTTTTTTCTACCACTTGCTGTTGTAATGGTAATCGTACCACCAGGGTTTACAACTTTTGTAGTTGCTGGAATTAATTCAGAAGGATAAATCATTGTTACCTGATCAAAGTATCCTTGAAATTTTGCTCCAAATTCGCCACTCTTATCTTTTGTTTTAGCAGAAAAATGAATATCGGCGCCAAAAGATTTGTAATTGTATTCGTGCGAGTAATAACTTCCTACACCAAAACTTGTACGCTTGGTTTCGTTTTCAACAGTCCAGTCTATAGATGGATACAATCTAGTGCCACCTGTTTGTGAAGCACCTGTTTTAGATACATACGCAGAAGAAGCTGCAGTGTGATGATCAAGCCCAGCGCCGGTTGTAAGGGTGTGTTTGCGCAATTGATTGTCTATACCAACAAATTTTAATTCAATACCATTAGAAAAGTCGGTTACTTTTTCGGTACCAATACCACCTGTTACTGCAGAGTGATTTCCATCCTGCGTGTAGTAACTAGATACGATATTTACTTCGTCTAATCGAAGTGGCCTAGCTTTATATAAGCTACTATCTTTTATTGTTTGCGAAAATGCATTCAATAGTAAAATGTATAGGCCAATAAGTGTTAAAGATATTTTTTTCATGCTACTTTTTGTAGATAATTAAAAATTAATTACAGCCACAGCCACCGCCTGTTTTTCCAGCATTTGCTCCAGATGCGCCTTCTCTGTAAGACTGAAAATTAAGTTCATTCTTTTCTACTCTTCTGTTACTCAATACCATGTCACCATCATTGATTCGGCTTTTTTGCCATTCTTTAACACTGGTGCAAGAACTGAGGGCGGCAAGTGCTACACCTACAACTGCAGTTTTGATTTTAGTTTGTTTCATGCTTTTATTTTAAGTAAGGTTTATGTTTTTTGAAGTATACATTTTATTGTTATCGTCAATAATAATCGCTTCTATACTATTAATTTGATTGATCATGTCTAGCCCAGCTTCTACACCCATAATGGTAACAGGCGTTGCCATGGCGTCTGCTATTTCTGCATTAGGGGTAATAATCGTAACACTTTTGATCCCCGTTACAGGCAAACCTGTTTTGGGATGTATGGTATGCGAATATTTTTTTCCTCCAACCATAATATATTTTTCATAGTTACCCGAAGTAGCCACTGCCATATCAGTTAACGTTAGGTATGAAAAAACCTGATGCGCTGCATTAGGGTTAGCGATACCTATGGTCCAAGGCTTGCCGTCTGGTTGCTTGCCCCAGGTGGTTAAATCTCCAGAAGCGTTTACAATACCACTTGTAACACCCATGCCGCGCATCACTTTTTTAGCCATTTCTGCGGCATATCCTTTTCCGATTCCTCCAAATCCAATGCGCATGCCTTTCTCTTTTAAAAAAACGGTCGACTCTTTTTTATCAACAATTATATTTCTATAATTGATAAGACGCACCATTTTTTTAGCTGTTTCTTTGTCTGGCAGTGCTTTCATTTTTTCATCAAAATTCCAAAGCTTTTTATCAATCGATCCGTACGTGATATCAAATGCGCCTTGTGTAATTTGCGAAATTTTTATAGATCTTTCAATGAGCTCAATGGTTTCTTCACTTACCTCAACTGCAGCGGCACCAGCCATTTCATTGATTTTGGCGGTTTCGCTATCGCTGGAAAAAGTAGTTAGCTTTTTTTCAATTCTTTGTATTTCTGCTATTCCTGCCTGTATACATTTTTTCGCCCAATCTTGTTTATCACTTACCACACTTAGTTCAAAATGGTTGCCCATTAAATGTGCTTCTTCTTTGTATACTTGCAGCGTATTCATTATTGCTTACTGGACTCAATGCGCTCTTTTACTTGTTCTATAAAATCTTCTGCAGTTCCTTTTGGATACCCATCCCACTGGCCAATAATATTTCCAGAAGCGTCTAATAATACCGTGAAAGGGAAGGCTCCTTTTGTATTGTATTTTTCAGCCACAATATTGTTATGTTCCTGTTGTTTTTGATTGAGCTGATTTTTTTTAAGCCTTGGAAAATCGGCATTCACAAGTATTAATGCTTTGCTAGCATATTTATTAAATGCTTCGTTTTCAAAAATTTCTTTGCGCATTTTATTGCAAGGCCCACACCAATCTGACCCCGAAAAGTTGAGGAGTATAACTTTGTTTTCTTTGGAAGCCTTTGCTTTTGCTTCATCAAGGTTAAAGCCCCAATCCGGAACAAAAGAGAGCAACGTTAAAATACTAACAAGTGATAGCAATTTCTTCATAGTCAATTCATTATACTACTGTAAAGTACAGTTTATAATTAAAAAGAAACGCTAAAGTGCAATAACGCTGCTTCTATTTATTATTTATTGAATTTTTATTATTTGTTAACACCAGTAACTGAGGGAAATGCTCAATACCCTTTAATAATAGTTGCGTCATTTCGGTGAAAGTGTAAATAAAAGAGCCCAGTACAATGTCTGCATCACCGTCTTTATCAATGTCTGCTACTTCCATGGTGAGCCATTTTCCGTTTGCAGCGTCAGGGGTGCTGCTAGCAGTAAATTGCATGTTACCGGTATTTTCTAAATAAATAAAGCCCTGTTCTGGCTTTGCTAGTTCGTCATAAAATGAAATGGCAGCAATATCTAAGTCGCCGTCACCGTCAAAATCTCTAGCAACAGCTTTGCTAGCGCCATACATTGGGAAAAAATAGCTTTCTTTAAAATGATTGCTCTTATCGTTTAATAATATTCGAACGCCATGAAATCTTTTTTTAACCCTAGAAATATCCCAGTTGTCGCCGTTGCTCATTACGATATCTAAAAATCCATCTTTATTAAAATCTATCATTTCAAAATAACTCACGCCGTATACTGGCGGAAATTTTACCAACGGTGTTTCTTTAAATTTACCGGCTCCCAAATTTTCCAAATAATAGATACCCTCATAAGCCTGCGCCATCATTACCACCACATCTAATTTTCCGTCTTTATTTAGATCTACAATTTCTGCTTTTCTAGCACCTGGGCGGTACACTAAAATATTTTCTTTGCGGGGATCACCAGCGTCTAGCCAACTTATTTTTCCGGTATGATTGCCAAATTGACAAATGATTAAGTCCTCTTTTCCATCTTGGTTGATGTCTGCCTTTTCAATATTTACAGGCCTTGCTAATCCACCAAACGATGCATTTTGTGCTGTGGAGTCAAGTGATATTAAAAGACCTTCTTTTTTTTCTGAAGGTGCAATACTACCAATACACAAAGCTTTGGGTTCTTTGTTTTTTTCAAATAACAAATCTACCACTGCCGATGGTGTATTCCATGTTTCTTGTAAATGCATATTGGCATCCAATGCATAGAGTTCATTGGTAGCGTCACTTACATAGAGTGTTCCTGTTTGTTCATTATATTTTACCATACTTGTTTTAGGCGCCTGCTTATTATCAATAAAAACAGGCCTACTAAAAAACTGTCTGTTATTATTTTTTATAATGGGCGCAGAAGTAGGTGCAATAACAGTTGTAGGGGCTTTGGTTACATAATAATCAACAATTTTTTTCCAATCACTTGCACTGATTATGGGGGTTGTAGGGTATACGTGTAAGTTTTCTACGATAGCTGCTTCATCTGGTTCCATAGCAGCATAGGGGCTGTCATTTACGCCTCTTATACCTAGGCGCCAACCCATATTGGGCAAAACGTTTTCTTTCCATGTTTTTTTATCTAATAAATCGGGTGCTGTAAATAAATGGCAGCTGCTACAATATTGTTTTGCAAGCGTTTCGCCGGTTACAGGACTTGTTTTGCTAGCAGGAGAAAAACCGATTAGAACCGTAACCAAAAATGTAAAAGCAAGTGCAGTATAAAAATATTTTAACTTCATAATTAAGATAGTTGGTAACTTTAATAGCCAAATGGCAAAGCATACAAATATATCAAGCTTACAAATATGAATAAACAATATTCTCATTACCTATTAGTAGCGCTTCTTATTGCAGTTCCCTTCATTTATTTATCTACGTTCTATGCTAGTTTGCCAGCTACCATTCCTACGCATTTTAATATCAAAGGCGAAGCAGATGGATTTGGTAGTAAAGACATGGCTTTTTTTGGCCCAGTATTTATTGGGATTGTTAGTTTATTTACATATTTATTAATGATTAATATCAAAAAAATAGATCCTAAAAGATACGAGCACAACAACGATTCTTATTTTAAAGCTTTTGGCCTCATTATTGTTGCCTTTATGTCTGCCTTAAACATGGTGATATTAACCAAAACGCAGTACCCAGGTTTAGCCATAGACAAACTCTTACTTCCGCTGTTAGGTTTATTATTTGCAGTGATGGGTTTTTATTTTCCAAAACTGTCGCAAAATTATTTTGCAGGATTTAAGCTTCCATGGACCTTAAGTAGTGAAGCCAACTGGACTGCAACACATGCTTATGCCAGTAAGCTTTGGATATATGGAGGCATTGCTCAAATGGTACTTGGTTTTATACTACCAGGCATGTGGTCGTTTATAAGTTTTTTTGTAATCATGATACCCATGGTGGTTGCGCCGATCGTGTTTTCTTACCGCATGTTTAGATCAGGTAAATAGAGTATATTTTCATGACATTTGTCATTGTAATAGGCTTCTATCTGACTTAACTTTCATATAAATTCAATTATATGAAAAAAAATATTGGCTCTTTCGACAGTAATATTAGAATTACGCTCGCCATTGTTCTATCGCTTTTATTTTTAGGAAAGTTTATTACAGGTACATTGGGAATCATTGCATTTATTGTTGGTATTGTAATGCTTCTTACGAGTCTTGTGAGTTTTTGCCCACTTTACAAGTTATTTGGGTTCAGTACGTTTAAAGACGAGGAATAGCTACTTTTTATGAAGTAATGCATAGATATCTTCATCTGTATCTATATTGCTCATTTGTCTTAATATTTGTGGGTAGCGCCATTTAACGCGTTTACTCATAGGGCTTGCCGTAAATTTTTTGGGATTAGGAAAACCAGCAACAATCATGGCTGCTTGTGCAGGCGTTAAGGACTTTGCTGATGTATGAAAATAATGCCTTGCAGCTGCTTCCATTCCAAAACAGCCTGGTCCTGTTTCAATAACATTCAAATAAACTTCTAGGATTCTTTTTTTGCCCCAAATAAGTTCAATCAAAAATGTAAAATAGATTTCAGGAATTTTTCGAATGTATTTATCATAAGACCCGCCCTGCCATAAAAATACATTTTTTGCTACCTGTTGTGTTATCGTGCTGGCGCCGCCTCCTAGCGGAATTTTGCTTTTCTTCTTTTTGTTTTTAGGTCGTAAACTTTTTTCAATGGCGTCAAAATCAAATCCAATATGCTCTGCAAAAAGTTGATCCTCGCTTGCAATAGCAGCAAGCTTACTTTGGTATCCTAATTCATCCCAAGAAACATAATCTCGATGAAGGCCAAGCCCAAAGGCGTTCGTGATTTGCGTAATAGTTATAGGAGGGTCAACAAATTTTGTGATCAGTACATACAAAAAAGAGCTCACAAATAAATACAATAAAATCCGCTTAATTTTCCTGATCACGATTAAAGTTTTTCTAAATTACAAATCTTTTAAACGCAAACTTCTTTTATTTGAAAAAGCGGCTTCTATTTTTACTGACTTGTTGTAATATCCTGCTCTTGCATGCGCAACAACATAGGTATGCCTATAGCCTCCAAAAAATGGGGTCGCCATTTAATATTGTGTTTTATTCGACATCGGTACAAAACGCAGATAGTGTTGCAAATGAATGTTTCAAACTGGTTGATTCTATCAATAGTATCTGTAGTGATTATGATACATGTTCCGAGTTATACAAACTTAGAAGATATGAACTAGGAAAATCCATTAAAGTTTCTCCTATTTTATTTGAACTATTAATAGCTGCAAGACAAGCGTATAAAGATTCTTACGGTTCTTTTGATATCACAATTGGTCCATTGTCTTTATTGTGGCGAAGCGCACGCAAGTCACATATTTTTCCAAGCCATGGCGCTATTGATTCAGCAAAATTATTGGTTGATTTTCGAAATATTTATTTAGATCCTACTTCACAAAGCATCACTTTTTTAAAGCCCGGAATTCAATTAGATATGGGCGGAATAGCAAAAGGTTATGCTGCAGATAAAGTAGCTGCACTTTTAAAGTTTAACGGTATTACAAATGCACTCGTTGATGCAGGCGGCGATATGATGGCCATGGGTTCGCCTCCTCAAAAAATGGGCTGGCGTATTGGTATAAATGTACCAGAACAGCAAGAAGCGTTATTAGATGCGAAGCTTTTGCTTACCAATAAAGCAGTGGCCACGTCTGGTGATGCTTTTCAGTACATGCTCCATGATGGAAAGAAGTACGGTCATATTATAGATGCTAGAACTGGCTATGGGGTTACCTTTCAGCGTAATGTTACAGTGGTATCACCAAATGCCACTACCGCAGATTGGTTGGCAACAGCTTGCAGTATCCTACCCCTCAAACAGGTTAAAATACTAGCAAAAAAATACAAGTCTGAGGTATTTATTACACGGTTACAAAATGGACGAATTCGTAAAATAAATTTTGGAAATTTTGATGCGTACTGGACACAATAATAGTTGTGCCTGTTCTAAAAAATTCTTAACTTCCTTATTCAAAAATTGTACTGTGTTTAAGAATATAATTGCATCAACTGTTTGTTTTATAGCGCTAACCGCACATGCCCAACAAAGCACTGCTAAATTACAAGCGTATGAGCAAAAGCTGCCTATTTCTAATTTACATTTTTCAATGGTTCCTATACCTGCCGGTCAATTTAAAATTGGATCTGCTTTAACAAGTACAAATGTAAATAGTGACGAAGCACCGCAAAAAGATATTTCGATTGATGCGTTTTGGATGAGTGCTACAGAAGTAACGCGTGATGTGTTTGATGTATTTTTAAAAGATGAATACACTTCTCAAAATTCAGATGTCGATGCGATTACAAGACCTAGTCCACAATATGTAGATCTTACCTGGGGTATGGGCAAAGAAGGTGGATACCCTGCAAATAGCATGTCTCAGTATGCAGCACTTATGTTTTGCAAATGGTTGTACAAGCAAACAGGTATTTTTTATAGGCTTCCTACAGAGGCTGAATGGGAATATGCAAGTAGGGCTGGAACAACGACACCTTATTATTATGGAACCGATGCTAACATGCTTACCAAATATGCTTGGTTTCAAAAAAACAGTGCTAATAAATACCAAAAAGTTGCACAAAAATTACCCAATGCTTGGGGACTTTATGATATGCTGGGTAATTTAATGGAGTGGACCATGGATCACTATCTTCCTAATAGATACGCAAGCATGGAAACAAAAAATCCAATTGTTGCACCTACGCAAGGGGTGTATCCCAAAGTTTTGCGCGGAGGTTCTTTTTTGTCTGATGCCAATACTTGTAGAAATGCAAAAAGAATAAAGTCGGATCCAATTTGGAATAGACGTGATCCTCAAATTCCAAAAAGTAAATGGTGGCTTACAGAAGCCAAAGATGTTGGTATCAGGCTGGTTCGCCCTTTACAACAACCAACACCCGAACAAGCAGAACAATTTTATACCACCTATTTAATCAAATAAAAAACAAACAGCCATATGTCAAATTCATCTTTTCACAACAAACGCAGAGACTTTGTAAAACAAAGTTCGATGCTTGCAGGTGCCATTGCAGTTGCACCCATTATTTCTCGCGCAAACTTTTTTTCGGGATCCGATGACGTTATTAAAGTAGCGGTAATTGGTTGCGGTGGTCGCGGCACTGGCGCCGCAGTGCAAGCATTGTCTAGTAAACAAAATGTAAAAATTGTTGCGATGGCGGATGCGTTTAGAGACCGCTTAGATGATTGTTATAAAAACGTAAGCGCAGAGCTTGCCAATCAAGGCGCTGGCGCAAAGGGAAGTATAGACGTTCCTGAAGAAAGAAAATTTGTAGGCTTTGATGCATATTTAAAAGCGATACCACTTGCAGATGTTGTAATACTAGCAACGCCTCCAGGTTTTAGACCTATTCATTTTGAAGAAGCTGTAAAGCAAGGCAAACATATATTTATGGAAAAGCCTGTTGCTACAGATCCTGCAGGGGTACAAAGGGTTTTAGCAGCCGCTAAAATTGCAAAGCAAAAAAAATTAAATGTAGTTGTTGGATTGCAAAGACATTATCAAGATTCATACCGTGCACTCTTTGCAAAAAAAGATATCATTGGCGATATCACATCTATGCAAGCTTGGTGGAACAACGATGGAGTATGGGTTAGACCACGGAAAGCAGGTCAAACAGAAATGGAATATCAAATGCGCAACTGGTATTATTTTGTATGGCTTTGTGGCGATCATATTACAGAGCAGCATATTCATAATTTAGATGTAATCAACTGGTTCAAAGGTGGCTATCCTGTTAAAGCACAGGGCTTTGGTGGACGACAAGTAAGAAAGTCAAAAGAGCATGGTGAAATTTTTGATCACCATTATGTAGAATATCATTATGCCGATGGTTCTATTTTAAATTCTCAGTGCAGACATATGCCAGGTACTTCAAGTAAAGTGGATGAGCTTTTTGTAGGCACTAAAGGAAAAATTCATTGCGATGCTGGTCGTATCACTGACTTGCATGGCAAAACGCTATTTCAGTATGACAAATCTAAAGAGCGTAATCCGTATCAAACCGAACATGACGAACTATTTGCTGCCATCGCAAAAGGTGAGTACAAATTTGCAGATGCAGAAAATGGTGCTTATTCAACCATGACATCAATTTTAGGTCGAATGGCTACGTATAGTGGACAAATTATTGATTGGGATAAAGCCATTAATTCTGGACTTGATTTACATCCATCGGTGTATGCCTTTGATGCAGCAGCACCTGTTAATCCTGGTCCTGACGGGTTTTACCCAGTGGCGGTACCGGGTGTTACTAAATACTAAACAACTTACACGGTAAGCGGCTCTCTGTATAAAAGAGAGCCGCTTTTTTATTCCACAATAATTTCATCGATAAATTGAAAACCGCTTTGCAGTTTTGAAATAAACTTAATGTAACGCGCAGCAGTTGGTTTTATTTGTACTTTAAAATCTTTAAAGAGTAAACTGCTTTCTTTGGGTGATACCGTGTTATTGTCTCTGCCTTGATTGGTAAAATTGACACCATCCATAGAGGTTTCAAATTCAATATATTTTGGCATGTAAACGCCGGGTCCAATAATTTGCATAAAATTAGCTTGCACTAAACTTACGGTATCTACTTTTTGTAAATCAATAACAACTTCAATATTTGAAGTAAAGCCTTGCCACTGCCCATCTTGGTAAGTTAATGTTCCGCGGTATCCGTTTACAAGCGTTTTAGGCCCTGCTGCAGGATAAGCTTTGCTAAAAGGAATAATATATGTAACGGGCTTGTTAAAGGCTTTATGAAAATTGATCAATACAGAATCTGGCACCGATTTTTTAGCATTTAAAATAGCTGCTTTAATAGTTACTTTTTTGTCAATTACAAAGGGCATTGAATATTTGTTAGAGCTAGTAGTTGGCTCTGTGCCATTGGTGGTATAATAAATGGTTGGTTGATACTGCTCACTATTAAAACGAATAGTAGCAGTTTGAAAAGTAGTATCAATACTTGTTACAATATCCACTCTATTGGAAGGCCTACAATAATTGACATTAAATGCTTGTAATAATTGATAATGCGCAGCTAATTTTTCTTGAAACTGCGCCCAATTTTTTGCAGCTGGGTTACTCCATACTACTTCACTTAAAGCAATGATGCGTGGGAAAATCATATAGGCGGCATGTTCCTGCGTGGGCACATATTCGGTCCATAAATTAGCCTGAGCACCTTTAATATATTGTTGTTTTTCTTTTTCAAGTACTGCGGGCATCGGTTCATATTCATATACTTTTTGTAGCGGCAAAAATCCACCAATGGCTTCCGGTTCTCCAGCAGGATTTTGTTGGTATTTATCAAAATAGCAGGTGCCACCCGGGGTCATGATCACATCGTGGTTTTGTCTTGCGGCATCGATACCACCCTGTTCTCCTCTCCAGCTCATCACACGTGCACCTGGCGCCAATCCGCCTTCTAATATTTCATCCCAACCTAATAGATAACGTCCTTTGCTAGCGATAAATTTTTCCATTCTTTTAATGGCATAGCTTTGAAGTTCATCTACATCTTTTAAACCATTATCGTTAATGCGCTTCTGACATTTTGTACATTTTTTCCAGTGACCTTTTGCAGCTTCGTCACCTCCAATATGAATATATTTTGAAGGAAATAACTGCATAATTTCTGTAAGCACATCTTGCATAAAAATAAAAGTGGAGTCATTGCCAATACAAAATTCACCAGATCTATTTGTAACACTATCACAAGCTAGGTTTGGGTATGCAGCTAGTACTTCATCGGAGTGTCCTGGCATTTCAATTTCTGGAATAACATTGATGGCTTTGGCTGCCGCATAAGCCACAATTTCTTTCGCATCATTTTGCGTGTAATAACCTCCATACGCGAGTGGATCTCCTTTTTTCAAATAGCCCATTCCATTTTTCCACCACTCTTTCCATGTTTTATGCGTTCTAAATGCTGCCTGATCTGTTAAAAGCGGATATTTTTTAATTTCTATTCTCCATCCTGCACCGTCTGTTAAGTGTAAATGCAGGTTATTGATTTTATAAATACTTAGAACGTCAATTAAGCTTTTAATAAATGATACTGGGTAAAAATTTCTTGACACATCTAGCATGAGCCCCCTGTATTCGAATCTAGGCTTGTCTTTTACTGTTACACAAGCAATATGACTAGGTGTAGTTGTCGTGTACCAAAGTTGAACAATCGTTTGCGCGCCATAGAGTGCACCGGCGTAATCACTTGCAAAAATTGTAATGCTATTGGCTTTAACTTCTAATGTGTATTCGCTAGGCGCTAGTTTTTTATTTTCTTTAAATACAATGCGTGTATTTCCTTTTTGAAGCGTATGAATGGAGCTGCTTGTAATTTGCTGTAGATATTTTGCAATAGGCTTCCAGGCAGTAGGTGCTAGATACTGTGTGTTTTTATAAAAAGTAAAATTTCCTGTGTTTACCTTTACCGATTGAGGCTCCGGAATAATAGGTACAGTTCTTTGTGCTACTGCTAGGTAACCCATCATTACCAACGAAATAGCAACTACTATTTTTTTCATGCGCTCTACTTTTTAATATAAAAATCTTTTCCTAAACTCCAGTCATTATTAAAATAGCCAACGGCTTTAATACCATCTTCGCCTTTAATAAGCATATCAAGTGAAAAAACCATGAAGTCCGGAAATCCACTACCGCCGCTAAAATATTGGTTAGCGTCTGCGGCTTGCATGCCTTGTACACCGGTTCCACCAATAAGTGCGATACTCGTAATGCCATTATTTTGTGAAGGGTACATAAAGTAGGCGCCTAAGTCTTGACCTTCAAATACGGTGCTGCCCATTACAATTTTTCCGGCAGTTACTTTTATAGGACAGTTGGTAAGTAGGGATGCGGCAGCGGTATTGGTTGTTTCGTTGCCATATAAAATAACGCCCTGATTTTGATAAGACGCTTCATTAAAGTCTTTGTCTGCAATTAAACTAACAGAACCGTTTCCTCTGTAATACCATGTTTCGGCGTCATATTTTGCTTTTTGTAGTGCCCAGTTATTTTCTGCTTCTGTGCCGTGTGTAGCATACACAAAAACCATATTGTTGTTAAATGCCTCTTTTAAACCACCATTTCTTTGGATCCCTTTATTCGTCAGTGATGGAGCTGTACCTTTCATCCAGGTTCCATTTTTTTCTAACACAACTGCAGTTCCATTTACAATATGTGTGAGCGCACTACCGTCTAATACGATATTGACAGTATCTCCAATGGCAAAATCTTTCGTGTCAATTGCAACAGCATTAATATTTGTGGTTGTACCAGTAATATTTTTTGTTTTCATGTTGCGTGTTAATTGAACACGGCTATATTCAAAACTTTTTGTTTGTTGTAGTATCTGTAACCAGTGATAGGTATTACTAATTGCGGTAGAAGGAAGTGTGTAATCAATCACATTTACTTTACTACTTACAGGTATGGTATGTCTTTTAAAATATTCAAAAATTGGAGCCCAGTCTACACTTTCATCGCTTATCCAATGGGCACCTCCAGGGTATTCGTAGTAACTAAAATCTGGATGAAATTCTGCTAATACTTTTTTCATTTGTCTTGCATAGTTTACCGAAACGGTTTCATCTGCATCACCATGAAAAATATAAACACCACTCGCTTTATAGTTATTAACCATACCTAAAACATTACTTGGCGTGCTTGCTCTCGTTAATATTTTTTTAACGGCGGTACTTGTATCATTAGGCACCAAACCATCGTGAGAGCCATATGCAGCAAGGGTTGGATAGCCTGCCGACGGGGCAATGGCTGCCCATTTGCCCGGAAAAGTGGCACCTAAATACCATGTGCCGTGACCGCCCATGGAATGCCCTGTCAAATAAATATGTTGAGGGTCTGGTTTGTATATTTTTTTAGCAATTTCAAAAACTTCAAGTGCATCAAGTCTGCCCCAATCTTCCCAGTTGAATCCTCTAGGTCTTCTATTGGTTGGTGCTACGACGGGCCCTTCTTGTTTAGGTTTGTAGGCTCTTGCTTGAGAAATGGCTTCTACTTCTGCACCATGTACCGATAAATATAAACTTGGATTGTTTTTATTCTCGTTGGCTTGAGGTGCTACTGCATAATACTGAACAGAACCGTCGATCGTACTTATAAAAGTATGTGTAGCGTGTTCATTGCTTTTTACAGCTGTTACTACAACAGACGTTGTATCAATGATTTGATTATTAGCAGTTAACGTAAGTGAAACCCTGTAACTTCCTTTTGTTGTATTTTTTGGTACCGGAATTTCAACCGCTACTTTTCTTGACATTTGTGGGGCGATGCCAGCAATATTGGTTTCTATTTTTTGATCGTCGACAGCTGCTGTAATACGCAGATCAGCAGTATTATTTTTAGTACTATTTACAACAACAAGACCCGCCCATTTTTTGGAAACGTTTTCTCCTTCA
The DNA here is from genome assembly GCA_018971025.1 of Bacteroidota bacterium. Lineage (GTDB taxonomy): Bacteria > Bacteroidota > Bacteroidia > Chitinophagales > Chitinophagaceae > Sediminibacterium. The sequence continues at coordinate 25,682 of JAGWVE010000022.1, forward strand.
ATAAAAAATGGAAGCGTTGCATCTTTGGTACTTAATTGTAGTGGCTTAAATGAAAAATCTAACATGGCTTTTACGGAAGCAAACCTACCCGCACCTGCGGCGCGTATGTAAAATTCATTGATGCCTTTTTTTAATTGAACTGGTATATACATCCAGCCATAGCGGTACATATCACCAGCATGTGGTGCGCCATTGATAAAAACCATGGAGTGCCCAGTGCCAATAAACACGGCTGTCGTGGCTTTTGGAGCATTGTATTGTAAGTATAAATAGCCATTGGCAAGCGCCTGGCTTCTAAAATTATGCGCAGTATCTGCAGTGATGGCCGTCCAATTTGTTTTGGCCGCCGTTGAAACAGGTAGGCCTGCTTGAGGCTTGCTTTCACCTTTATACAAACTATACGCCAGCGCGTCGGCGTACATAGCTTCTCTACCATATTGGTGTACGTTTCCTGATGCTAGGCCATTAGAAAAATAGAATACATTTTGTGCAAGCAAACTACTCGAACAAAAAATGGCCAGTACGAACAATATTTTTTTCATGAATTTTTATTTGCAATTAATTTACGCCACTATTAACAGAACTATTTAATTATTTTTTAACCGGTTCAAATAGGGTTAAAAAAGGTTAGAATTGAGTTATTGAAATAAATTAAATTTATGAACGAAAAATAATACAATCATGCACCTATTGAACCGTTACAAAATCACCTTATTTTTTCTACTTTTTTTTGGAGCTTTTGCCTCGCATTTAAAAGCACAGTTATCAAAAGCGCCTGCTTTTCAAGTGGTTCAAAATAGAAAAGCAAAAGCAGTTATCATCGAACCTTCAAACGCTTCACCTGAAGAGCATTTGGCTGCCACACAACTGAGTGATTATGTATTTAAAATAACGGGTGCACGTATTTCTGTATCGAATGTAAATACTGAAAACAATAAGGCTATTTATATTGGTCGTGCTTGTCCAAATTATGCAGCACTTATAAAAAATGAATATGCAATATCTAGCGCTAAAAATAACTTAGAAATTACAGGTGCAACACCCTATCAAACGCTTGAAACAGTATATGTTTTATTAGAAGAATTTTTAGGCTGTCAATTTTTATCGCCAACAGTAGAAAAAATACCTGCTACAAAAAATATAGTT